>JACQTM010000228.1 GCA_016210825.1 Hyphomicrobiales bacterium | reverse complement strand
GCGTGCGCCCGAGCATCTGATAGCCGCCGCAGATACCGAGCACGCAACCGCCGCGGCGCACGTGAGCGGTAATGTCGATGTCGAAGCCGGCCGCGCGCATGGCGGCAAGGTCGGCGATGGTTGCTTTCGATCCCGGCAGGATGACGAGGTCGGCGTTACCCGGCAACGCCGCTCCCGGCTTGACGCGCACGAGCTCCACCGCGGGCTCGGCTTCGAGCGGATCGAGATCGTCGAAGTTTGCTATTTGCGGCAGGACTGGCACGGCGACCACGACTTTCGCATCGGCTCTCCTTCGCGTCGGGTGATCGAGCGCCAGCGCGTCCTCGGCGGGAAGATTGCGCGCCTCGGGAAAAAACGGAACGAGGCCGAGCGCCGGCCAGCCGGTCGCTTCAGTGATCGCCGACTTGCCGGCGAGAAACAGACTTGGGTCGCCGCGAAATTTATTGACGATAAAGCCGCGGATCATTGCCGCGTCCGCGGGATCGATCACCGCCTTGGTGCCGACAAGGCTCGCGATCACGCCGCCACGGTCGATGTCGCCGACGATGACGACCGGTACATCGGCGGTGCGGGCGAATCCCATATTGGCGATATCGTATTGGCGCAAATTCACTTCCGACGCGCTGCCAGCCCCTTCGACGAGCACGATGTCGGCCTCGTTCTTCATCCGCGCGAAGCTCTCGATCACGAACGGCATCAGGTCGGATTTCATGCGCTGATATTCGGCGGCGCGCGCAGTCGCAAAAATCTTGCCCTGCACGATGACCTGCGATCCGATCTGGCTTTGCGGCTTGAGCAGCACCGGATTCATGTGCACGCTTGGCGAAACGCTCGCCGCGCGCGCCTGCATCGCCTGGGCGCGGCCGATCTCGCCGCCATCGGCGGTGACGGCGGCGTTGTTCGACATGTTCTGCGGCTTGAACGGGCGCACGTTGAGCCCGCGATTGACAAAGGCGCGCGCAAGGCCCGCAACAAGCAGCGACTTGCCGACGTCCGAACCCGTGCCTTGCAGCATCAATGCACGGGCGGTCATTGCGTTAAAACTCAATACCAGGCTGCGCTTTCACGCCTGCGGCGAAGTGATGCTTGACGAGGGTCATCTCAGTGACGAGATCGGCGGCGGCGATTAGTTCCGGCTTGGCGTTGCGCCCGGTGACGACGACGTGCAGGCCAGGGCGCCGGTTCGTCAGCGTACCGACGACGCTTTCGAGATCGAGATAATCGTAGCGCAGCGCGATGTTGAGTTCGTCGAGGATCACGAGGCCGAAACTTGGATCGTCGATCAGCTCGCGCGCCTTCGCCCACGCGCGCTCCGCGGCGGCGATGTCACGCGCGCGATCCTGCGTTTCCCAGGTGAAACCTTCACCCATGGTATGCCAGATCAGCTGATCGCCGAATTTCGCGAGTGCATCGCGCTCTGACGTGTGCCATGCGCCCTTGATGAATTGCACGACGCCGACACGGTGACCGCGGCCGAGCATACGCAAGGCGAGCCCGAACGCCGCCGTCGATTTGCCCTTGCCGGTGCCGGTATGGACGATGAGCAGACCCTTCTCGATTGTCGTCTTGCCGGCGACTTCGGCATCCTGCACCGCTTTGCGCTTGGCCATCTTGGCGCGATGGCGCTCGGCTTCGGCGTCGTCGACTGTTTTCGTCATGGCGCATCTTTCACGATGATGGGGATACCGGCGACGACAAGAACGACACGGTCCGCGCGCGCGGCGATGCGCTGATTGAGCGCGCCCTGCAGATCGCGGAATTTTCGCGCCAGCGCATTGTCAGGCACGATGCCTAATCCAACTTCGTTGGCAACCAGCACGACCGGCCCCGCTCCTTGCGCCAGCGCTTCGTCGAGGCGCGCAATTTCCACGTCGATGTCAACATCCGCGAGCATGGCGTTCGACAGCCACAAGGTCAGGCAATCGACCAGCGCCGGTGCGTTGCCGCAGGTTGCAAGTGCGCATCCGAGATCGCGCGGCGCTTCAATTGTTCGCCAGTCGTCGCCGCGCCGCGCTTGATGCGCGGCGATGCGTTCAGCCATCTCGGCGTCAAGGGCTTGCGCCGTCGCGACATAAACCCACGGCGGCGGCAACGCGGCGATCAGGCTTTCGGCATAGCGGCTCTTGCCTGATCGCGCGCCGCCGAGAACGAGTGTCAATCGTGCGGCCGTCGCCACGGCCCGTTCCGTTTCAGTGCGCGGCGGTCAAGCGGGAACGCACATAGCCCGAGAAACCGCCGAGCAATACCCAGAAGACGAGGCTCGAAATCACGACGCTGACGACAAAACTTTGCGCGAGATCGTGCGGGATCGGCGTCTCGAAGCTTTCAGGTTTTGGTACGCCCACCACATGCGGCGCAACAATGAGCGCAATGGCGAGCACCGCCGTCCACAACGTGCGGCGGAATACCAGTAACGCGAGCCCCCCTGCAGTTAGCGCCACCGTCGCGATCCACCAGATTTGCCGCGCCATCAGGTCGGCCGTGGGCATCGCCGGCAGTTCGGGTGGCATGCTGAGACTAGGTGCCAGGGTGAACGCCGCAAATCCGCCCAATCCCCAGAAAATGCCTTGCCGCCAATTGGTGATGCCGCCTGCGATTTCGCTCAATGCGACAAGTAATAATGCGAGCCCGATCCCGCCCACGACATTAGCGAGAGTCGAGAAAGCGATGCGCTCAATTCCGTCGGCCGGTGACCAGCCCTCGTCGTCATGCGCCGCCGTGGCGTCGTGATTTTGAGTTGCACCGGCACCCGGAGCGGGCGCCTGCGCTTCCTTGGCCTTTTCGTAGGTTTCAGCCTTGAGAATCAGCGGAACGGCGCTGATGTGTTGAATCGCGGTGAGGGCAAGGCCGGCAAGCCCGCCGGCCACCGCCGCGACGAAGACGATGGTGCGAAAGAGTGACATTTGAGCCTCCGGTCAATGGCAGGGGAAGCCCATGGCATGGCGGTAGTCATGCGCGGCGTTATGCGCCACCGAAATTTGCACAAAGCCCGCCCCGGCGATCACGATTATGCCGAGCAGCGCGGCCAACGTGATCTGAATTGCACGCGATGCAACATTCGTTTGTCTTACAATTGCCGTTGCCGATGTCTCAGGTTTCATTGTCATCTCCTTGCCCTCCATCCCGAGGGCTTGTGCGATCCATTCGCCGGCAGGTCTCCTGGCTTGCGGGTCGCCGCCCGTCACCGCCTTCCCGGTTTCCCAGTGGCTCTGTGGTTCGGGCTCGCCGCTTACAGTTGCGGGGGCAGCCGCGGATTTGGGCGATTGAGCCCGCACCGCGTTCCCTTTTGAAATCCCGCCGCATGCGGGAACCGACGATGACCTAACTATAACCGGTAGACGCATCGCCGCAAGACAAAGTCCGGCAATGCAATCTTGGGCGGTGGAAACAAAGATTCTGGTCGCGTTGACATTGTCGCCATGCGGCCGTTTAGTCATTGCAATTGACGGTCTCTTCTTAAGCGAAGAGCGAACAGGGAATGCGGTGCGGAACGCGAGTTCCTATGCCGCAGCTGCCCCCGCAACTGTAAGCGGCGAGTCCGAACCACAGAGCCACTGGGACAACCCGGGAAGGCGGTGACGGGCGGCGACCCGCGAGCCAGGAGACCTACCGTCGATTCGAGCGCGTGCCGGGCGGGGTGCCTCGGCGCCGGTCGTTCGCATGCGGCACCCGACTTGCGGCGCGTTTGCGCGTGCGGAGCAGCACGGGTGACTTCAATCGACCAGATCAATGCGGCCGGCGGCGCAGATTCGACCGTCTATGTCTGCATTACTTGCCGCCGCGCCGGCGAACCGGAATGCGAGCCGTGTCCGGGCGCGCTTCTCGCCGCGGCCACCGCAAAAGCCGCCGAAGGCACCGGCGTCGC
>JACQTM010000212.1 GCA_016210825.1 Hyphomicrobiales bacterium | reverse complement strand
GCCTATTCCATCGCCGCGATGAAGGAATACGGTATCGTCGATTCCGGCGATACACTCAAATTTGGGATTGGTGCCATGACCGATGCCCGCATGCAGGCGTTCTTCGACAAAATGTCGCGCGTCGGCGTCGTCAAAGCTGGGATTGATTATCGCAAGGGTTACACGACGCAATTCGTAAACAAAGGCGTGGGCCTCGATTTGCGGCCAAGGCGATAGGCTCTCACTTGCCGGCCTCGGCTCCAAAATTTTTCGCAAATTCAATCGTCGCGCTGCACGGCGTCGGTAAAATCTTTGATAATGCCGTTTCCGCGCTGGATGGTTTTGATCTCGAAATTCAGCGTGGCGAATTTGTCTCGCTGCTTGGTCCATCAGGTTGTGGTAAGTCCACGGCGCTTCGCATCGTCGCCGGCTTGACCGAGCCGACCGTCGGCGCCGTCGTTTGGAATAATACTGAACCGGCGTCACGCGGCGAGCGCGGCATTGGATTCGTCTTCCAGGAGCCCACCCTAATGCCGTGGACGAATGCCACGGGAAACGTATATTTACCGCTGCGGCTGAAAGGGCATGACCGTGAGCAAGCGGCGCCGCAAATCAGCGCGGCGCTCACCGGCGTCGGACTTGCCGAGTTCGCCAACGCTTATCCGCGCGAATTGTCAGGCGGCATGAAAATGCGGGTGTCGATTGCGCGCGCCCTCGTCACTCACCCAAGGCTCTTGTTGATGGACGAGCCATTCGCGGCGCTCGACGAAATCACGCGCTTCAAGCTTAACAACGATCTTCTCGCTTTGTGGAAAGCGATGGGAGAGACGGTAGTCTTCGTCACTCATTCGGTGTTCGAGTCGGTCTACCTCTCCAGCCGCATCATCGTCATGACGCCACGGCCAGGCCGCATATTCACGGAAATTCCCGTCGACGTACGCTATCCGCGTGACGAGAAGTTCCGAACCTCGCCTGAATATGCCGCGCTGTGCCGCAAGGTCTCGGTTGCGCTGAGCGCGGCCATGGCGGCGGGAGGAGGCGAATGAGCGTGTCACGTTCCGCTGCGCGCGCTCGAAACCGCGCCGACCAGGCACTACGCTTCATTTTACCGCTCGCCGCGCTTGCTCTCGGAATGCTTGCCTGGGATCTCGTGGTGCGACTCAACGCCATACCGTCTTATGTGCTGCCCGGTCCAGTCTTGGTATTCGCCACAATCATCACAGACTGGCCGGTGCTGTGGTCATCACTTCTCGTCACCCTTACAACCACGTTCGAGGCTCTGCTGCTGGCGTTGATTGGCGGCGTTGGCCTTGCCGTACTTTTTAACCGCTCACGTGTCTTTGAATATTCATTCTATCCTTACGCCGTGATCTTGCAGGTGACGCCGGTTATTGCGATCGCGCCCCTTCTCCTCATCTATCTGCCGCAACCGGCGGCGGTGCTCGTATGTGCCTGGATTGTTGCATTTTTTCCGGTATTGGCGAACACGACCCTGGGGCTCAATTCCGTGGACCGAAATCTCGCTGACCTCTTTCGGCTTTACGGCGCCACACGCACACAGATTCTCATTCACCTTAAACTGCCGGCGGCGCTGCCCTTTATTCTTGGCGGATTGCGGATCGCGGGCGGCCTTGCCTTGATCGGCGCCGTGGTTGCAGCGATCGCTGCGGGTTCGGCGGGGGCGGGATCGGGGCTGGCCTATCGCATTGCCGAATCCGGCTACCGGCTCAACATTCCGCGCATGTTTGCCGCGCTGATTTTGTTGTCGATCGCGGGAATTGCAATCTTTGCCGCCTTGTCGTTGCTCTCGCACTTAATTTTGCGCCAATGGCATGAAAGTGCGGTGGCGCCGGAAAACTGAAAGTTGCGCTCAAAAGGCGAACTGCGCAGCAATACCGAGCACGGCCATCACGACGACAACTTCGATCAAGCCACGATGCAATCCGAATGCCAGTATGGCCGCGATCGCAGCAAGTGCTGTCGCCTTGAGGTCTAGCGCCAAGGGATCGAACGCAAACCAGCGCAAGAGGCCCCAATGCATCTCCTCAACGTGCCCGAACAATACGTGCAGCGCAAACCACACCGTGAGATTGAGGATGACGCCAACGACCGCCGCAGTGATTGCCGCAAGCGCTCCCGAGAGGCGCCGGTTGCCGCGTAAATCCTCGATGAACGGAGCCCCGGCGAAGATCAACAACATGGCGGGTGTAAAAGTAACCCACGTCGTCAGCGCCGCGCCGATTACACCGGCCGCCACGGGCGAGAACGGCGCGGCATCGCGGAAGGCCGCCAGGAAGCCGACGAACTGCGTCACCAGAATCAACGGTCCGGGCGTCGTCTCGGCGAGCCCGAGGCCATCCACCATTTCCGTCGCGGTCATCCAGCCATGGGTCTCCACGGCCTCCTGCGCCATGTAGGCAAGCAAGGCGTAGGCGCCGCCGAAGCTCACAACCGCAAGCTTAGAGAAGAATGTTCCAATGCTGACCAGAACGTGACGCGGCCCGAGCGTCACGACGGCCAACACGATGGGCGCCCACCATGCGATGAGCCCAATCGCCGTCGCCACGGCAAATTGCCGCCATCGGCCATCTGCTGAACGCGCCGTGGTCTCGACCCTGCTGGCAAGTCCAAGCCGCTCCGGTGCGGTTCGCGCGACAGCGAAGCCGATCAGCGCGGCAGCGCCTACGATCAATGGGAACGGCAGCTCAAGAAAAAAGATGCCGATGAAAGCCGCAGCCGCGAGCCAAAGGAGCACCGAAGTCTTGAGCGCGCGCTTGCCGATCCGAATAAGCGCTTCGACCACGATCACCAGCACCGCGGCCTTGATGCCGAACAACGCGCCGTCCACAGCCGATATGCCGCGCCCGAGCGCGTAAAGCAGGCTTAAGCCCAACATCACGAATGCGCCGGGCAATACGAATAAGATACCGGCGGCAAGTCCGCCGCGAATGCCGTGCAAGAGCCAGCCAATGTAAGTTGCGAGCTTTTGCGCCTCCGGTCCCGGCAACAACATACAGAAATTAAGCGCGTGCAGGAAACGCGGCTCGTCGATCCATTTTTTTTCATCGACGGCGATGCGATGCATCATCGCGATCTGTCCGGCTGGCCCGCCGAAGTTGATGCAGCCGATCTTGAGCCAGACCTTGAAGAACTCGCCGAAACTGGAGCGGTTGTCGGATGCCTGTAACGCCATTGTGCCCTTACGCCTTCTTAGCCGGCCAGTTGTAACGCTCGACATACGCAAACCGCAGCCAAGCGTATAGCGCATCGTAGACGATGAATTCTCACCCAATCATGCCGTGATCGTCGTCGCCTGCGAGCACCGATAAACCGAGCGACACTGCATGGAGTCCGGCGGCTTCCGCCGCGAGCTCCGGCCGCGCAGTATCCGCGCCACGCACGATCAGCGCTAATCGTGCGAGCGAAGGCTCATTCTCGAGTCCGAAAATCTTCAGCATGGTGTCGAATGTACAGCGCGGGCCCTCATGCGATAGTTCGATACCCTCAATATCGAAGGGCACGGCGCCGCTCTCTCTCGCGACCGCCGGCACGTCCGGCGGATCGACGTACAAGATGCGAGCTTGCGGATCGAGGAAACGGCGGATCAGCCACGGGCAGGCAACACGGTCGATTTTCGGGCGACGGCGCGTCACCCACAGGCTTGGACGCTCCGGGGCAAAGCGCATCAGCGCCACTTTGTCGACGAGCGGCAAGCCAGCCTCGCTCCAGGCGGCATAACCGCCGGCCAGTATCTTGGCGTCATAGCCTCGCTCGCGCATACCGGCCGCGACCATCTGGCTCAATTCATGGCCGGCCTTGCAGGCAACGATAATCGGGCGCGCGCGGTCGAGCGTCGCCGACCATTGCTCGGCCTCCGCCGGATCGTGCCAAATCGATGCCGGCAATACGCCGGTCGAGGATTCGTACGCATCACGCCGGCGCACATCGATGATCGACGGCGCCGTGTCGGTGCCTATCAGATTGCAAAGATCTTGTGGTGAGATGGAAAAGCTCGCGGCAAACATTGAGCCTCCTCCGTAAACGAAGGAGACGGTGCTTGGGCCGGAGCCTTGGAGAGCGGGGCGACCGCCGTTAGCCCCACGGCTCAAAATCTAGCGGAATTCGGCCGCCTTTTCAATGCGCCGCGGACAACGCCCCTCGGCGTTTTCATCGCTCGTCAGCCCCATCGCGCTTCGCTAGCTTGCCGTCTATCAGCGGGAATCCGGATGTCGAACAAGATCGACCTGAATGACAAGATCGCGGTGGTTACCGGCGGCGCTCAGGGCATTGGCCGGGCGATTGTCGAGCGCTTCCTCGCCTCGGGGGCGAGCGTCGCGATTTGGGACCAGGATCAGGTGCTGGCCGAAAAATTAGCCGCGGAATTGGCGGCACGTGGAACCGTAGCCGTTGTCGCCACGGACGTAACCAGCCTCCCGGACGTCGAACGCGCACGCGGCCAGACCCTCCATGCCTTTGGTCGCATCGACATTCTCGTAAACAATGCGGGAATTGCCGGACCCAACGTCAAGACTTGGGAATATCCGCCAGAGGCGTGGGACAAAGTGATGTCCGTGAACCTCGATGGCCCCTTCTTCTGCTGCCGTGCCGTGGTGCCGCAGATGATTGCGCAAAATTACGGCCGCATCGTCAACGTCGCCTCCATTGCCGGCAAGGAAGGAAATCCGAATGCGCCAGCCTATTCGGCGTCGAAGGCAGGGC
>JACQTM010000219.1 GCA_016210825.1 Hyphomicrobiales bacterium | reverse complement strand
GCGTTGGCCACGCTTGTGGTCAATAAGCTGCGCGGCGGCTTGAAGGTCGCCGCGGTTAAGGCACCGGGCTTCGGCGACCGCCGCAAGGCGATGCTGGAAGACATCGCGATTCTGACCGGAGGTCAGCTCATCTCCGATGACCTTGGCATCAAGCTCGAGAACGTCACCACGGCGATGCTCGGGCGCGCCAAGCGGATCATCATGGAGAAGGAAAAGACCACGATCATCAACGGCGCCGGCAAGAAGAAGGACATTGAGGCGCGCGTTGTTCAGATCAAGGCACAGATTGAGGAAACCACATCCGATTACGACAAAGAGAAGCTGCAGGAACGGCTCGCTAAACTCGCAGGCGGGGTCGCCGTGATCCGCGTTGGCGGAGCGACCGAGATCGAGGTCAAGGAAAAGAAGGACCGCGTCGAGGACGCACTCAACGCCACGCGCGCCGCAGTCGAAGAAGGAATTGTGCCGGGCGGCGGCGTGGCGCTGCTGCGAGCAAAGAAAGCGGTCGGCCGCATCACGAGCGACAACGAGGACGTGCAGGCCGGCATCAATATCGTGCTTAAAGCGCTTGAAGCGCCATTGCGCCAGATCGCCGAGAACGCCGGCGTCGAGGGCTCCATCGTGGTCGGCAAGATCATGGAGAACAAATCGGAGACCTTCGGCTTCGACGCGCAGACGGAAAAGTACGTCGATCTCGTCGAGGAAGGTATCATCGATCCGGCCAAGGTGGTGCGCGCGGCGCTGCAGGATGCAGCGTCCGTGGCGGGCCTCTTGATCACCACTGAGGCCATGGTCGCTGAATTACCGAAGGAGTCGGCGCCTCCAATGCCGGCGGGCGGCGGCGGCATGGGCTATTGAGTTTATTCTGCGCGCACGAAAAAATCGAAAGGCGCGGCATCAAGCCGCGCCTTTTTTGTTGGCGGCCATCGTTAATTCGAGGCCGGACGAAAGCGCAGAGGCTTCGGGCCGAGAAGAACGAGGAGGTTGCCTTCCCATTTCCAACTGGTGACTTGCGTGAGCGTCGTGAGCAGTTCCTCGTCCATGCGCAGGCGGTCCTGCGGACATTGATTGTCCTGCATGGCGGTCGGCACAATCGTAAAACTTTTGTCGACGATCACGGCTTGCCCTTTTCCGCTGACACACCACAGATCGATCTCAGCCGCGCCATCCTTGGATATCTGCAAGCCCGGAATGCGCTTGGAGCCACGTTGCGGATTGGTGTCGTAGCGTAGCTCGTGATCATACGGGAAGGTCTTGTCCTTCGCCGAGGCTTCCGTCACTGCGCCGTAGAATAAAAGACAGGCGGCAAGCGGCCATAGGCCGTGGATTGACCAAGCAAACGTGTGACGGCGACGCGCCATTTTTTTCTCCTGACAATGGATGAGTTAAGATTGGAGGGATCGAATGCAGCCCTTATCATGCGAAGTTGGGGCTGAAAATGACACGGTTTACATATTCTGTCGCCGTCCTGCTCGCTTTCGTTTCCACAGGCGCAGCCCAGAACCGATTGCGCGTCGTCACCACGACCAGCGATTTGCGTAGCCTTGCCAAGGCGGTGGGCGGAGAATTGATCACGGTATCGAGCCTTGTACCACCTGGCGACAAGCCGGAAGCCTATCTGCCACGACTGCAGGACATCGGCATCCTGAAAGGCACCCGCGTCGTCCTACGCGCCGGCTCGGGGATCGATCCGTGGTTCGACAAGCTGCTCGCGCGCGCCGCCAAGAAGAACGGCCCGACCGGCATCGAGCGCGGCGAAGCGGGCCACATCGACGGCTCGCTGGCCATCGCGGCGCAGGACGCGCTCGCCGTGAGCGCCGGCTTCGCGCCGCCCCCGCGCGTTCGCGGCGGTCCCTTCCCGCATTATTGGCTCGACCCCAAGACCGCCGACGAGATCACCGCGAAGATCGCCGCAACGTTTTCGGCGCTCGACCCGCAGGGCAAGCGCAATTACGAGGCCAATCGTGAGGCTTTCCTTGTGCGGCTCAATTCCAAGATCAGGGAATGGGAGGCTCGCCTTGCGCCGCTGCGCGGCGTGCCGATGGTGGCCTATCACGATGACTGGACCTATTTCGCCGGTCGTTTCAAACTTCAATTCGTTGACTTCATCGCGACGCGCGACAGCGCACCGCCGCGGCGGAGTCGAATCGCCGAACTCGTGAAGATGATGCGCGAGCGCGGCATTCGCCTCATCGTCAGCGAACCGAACCAGCCGGAACGCCACGCGCGCAGGGTGGCGCAACAGGCCGACGCCAAGCTGATCCTGCTCGCGGGTTCGGTCGGTGTGCTGCCGGGGGCGGCCGATTACATTTCGCTGTTTGACACCAACGTCAATGCGCTGGTGGCGGCGATTGAAAAACGATAGGCGGCAGTCGCCTCGTCAGGCGCCGCTCTCGCCGGCACGCATGGTCTGCACGAAATCGTAGATCAGCAGGCAAAGAACGCCTACGATGATAATGATCATCGGCAATGCCTTGACCCACCACGCCATGATGCCGAGGAACGCCGTCAGCATTCCGATGCCGATGATGCCGGTGATTATTCCCGTCATAAGATTTTGCCCTTCTTGGCCTGCGGT
>JACQTM010000217.1 GCA_016210825.1 Hyphomicrobiales bacterium | reverse complement strand
GGTTTGATGCGATGGCGGACGTCAAAGCCTTTGCCGGCGAAGATTACGAGACCGCCGTGGTGCCGCCGAAAGCGCGCGACTTGCTCGCGCGTTTTGATCAGCGCGCGCGGCATTTTGTGGTGCGCGAGCAACGCGACGCAATGTAGACGCCCGCCCTAGACCAGCGCCAGCCGCACCCGGCGGTTGAGCTTGCCTTTTTTCTCGATGCCGGTGACGCGCACGGCGCCGATCTCGCCCGTGCGCCGCACATGCGTACCGCCGCAGGGCTGCAAATCGAAGCCGACAATCTCGATCAAGCGCACGCGGCCAGTTCCTGCCGGTGGTTTCACCGACATGGTCTTGACCAGACCGGGATTGACGGCAAGTTCGGCGTCGGTGATCCAGCGCGCGCGCACTTCGGCATTGGCGGCGATCATCTCGGCAAGCTTTTTATCGATCGCTTCCTTGTCGAGGCCGGCTTCCGGTATATCGAAATCAAGCCGGCTTTCGCTCTCGCCGACCGAGCCGCCGGTCACCGGATAGGGCAGCACCGCGGAGAGCAGGTGCAGCGCCGTATGCATGCGCATGCGCGCGTAGCGCTGCTCCCAATCGAACACGGCGTGGACCGGATCGCCGATCGCGACCTGCGCGCCGGGCTGCGCTGGAATGTGCGCGATGACGGACTTTTCCGGATCGACATAAACCGTCTTGTCGATCAGCACCGTTATTCCCGATCGGCCGGTGAGGACGCCTTGATCGCCGGGCTGCCCGCCGGAGGTCGCGTAGAACACCGTGCGATCGAGAACGATGCCGCCACCCGGCGTGATCTCGGTCACGCTCGCGCTGCATTCCTTGAGATACGCGTTTTCGCGGAACAGGCAGTCAGTGCGCATTGTCACGTACGGCAATCAATCGGTCATGGGTGGCAATCAATCACGCCTGCGCGCCGGTCGCAACGCACTAGTCTAGGTAGCAAATTAATTTTTGGACATTGGAGTGGGCCATGGCGTTTTGAGATTTCGCAATTGCAATCTTGCATATGATTTTTTTTGACATTGCGAATGTTGCTCATGCTCACGCTTTCTCGAACGGCACGGCGATTTTCGATTTGCGTTCGAGCCATGCCGGCACCGGCAAATTTTTCGAGCGCAGGAATTCTGGATTGAACAGCTTCGACTGATAACGATTGCCGAAATCGGCGAGCACGGTGACGATTGTTTTGCCTTTGCCCATCTCCCTGGCAAGCCGGATCGCGCCGGCGACATTGATGCCCGACGAGCCGCCAAGGCAAAGGCCTTCGTGTTCCAGCAGATCGAAGATCACCGGCACCGCCTCCTCGTCGGGGATGAGATAGGCCTTGTCGACCTTGATGTCCTCGATGATCGGCGTGACGCGCCCAAGCCCGATGCCTTCGGTAATCGAGCCGCCCTCGCTGGCCTTGGCCTCGCCGTGGGCGAACAGGTTGTACATCGCAGCGCCGCGCGGATCGGCCACGCCGATGACGATGTTCTTTTTCTTTTCACGCAGAAAACTTGCGACGCCCGCGACGGTGCCGCCGGTGCCGATCGAGCAAATGAAGCCGTCCACCTTGCCTTGCGTATCGTTCCAGATTTCCGGTCCGGTGGAATCGTAATGCGCCTTGCGATTGTCGAGATTGTTCCACTGATCGGCGAAAATGACGCCGTTGGGTTCGCTCTTGCGCAACTGCGCCGCAAGGCGGCGGCCGACATGCTGATAATTGTTCGGGTTGCTGTAGGGCACTGCCGGCACCTCGACGAGCTCGGCGCCGCAGAGACGCAGCATGTCTTTCTTTTCCTGGCTCTGGGTTTCCGGAATAACGATCAGTGTGCGATAGCCCCGCGCGTTCGCAACGAGTGCGAGGCCAATGCCGGTGTTGCCCGCCGTCGCCTCGACCACGAGTCCGCCGCGCCTTATCTCGCCGCGTTTCTCCGCCTCGAGAATCATTTGCCGCCCGGCGCGGTCCTTGACCGACTGGCCCGGATTCATGAATTCGGCTTTGCCGAGGATGGTGCAGCCGGTCGCGGCCGATGCGCGCTCAAGCTTGATCAGCGGCGTATTGCCTATGGCGTCAATAATGCCATCGCGGATTTGCATACCGGATAACCCGCAGAATGAGGAAAGCGGACCCCTATAGAGGACCCCGCCCGGGTGGGCAAGACGTGTGGCCGCCGGTTAAGCCCTGATCCGGCTCGTCAAATCGGCCCATCGTCACGAATTGGCAAGATTGCCTAAACCATGTCCGGGCGTTTGCCGAGCCAATCCAGACCCATTCACGTATTTTTTGCCGCCTGGGCGATAGTTTGCACCCCGAGGCGAAGAAAATGGCAACGCAGTCCGTAATGGACATCTTCCTTCGGTGGGGGTCGATGGGTCTCGACGTCAATACGCTCTTTCAAGTCACGATCTACGTCGAGGCGATGCTTGGCCTGCTGTTGCTGTTCGCGTGGGCCCAGAACGCAAGCATTCATGCGGTTGCTTGGTGGGGATGCGCGAATCTACTGCGCGCCGCGTCTGTCGTGACTTTCGGCCTTTACGGCGCTGTCCCCGAATTCATTTCCATCGATCTCGCCAACGCCATGTTATTTACGGCATTCGCCGTGACCTGGAACGGCGCGCGCGTGTTCGACGGCCGTTCGCCGAAATACCT
>JACQTM010000024.1 GCA_016210825.1 Hyphomicrobiales bacterium | reverse complement strand
GTAGATGCCTCTCGCCATTTCAGGATTCGACTGGGATGGCGGCAATCGGAAAAAGTGTGAGAGCCACGGTGTGTTGACCGCCGACATCGAGGCGCTGTTTGCGCGGCCGGTTACCGTTTTTCCCGATCCTGCACATTCGCGCATCGAGACACGCTTCAAGGCCATTGGGACAACCGCGAGAGGACGCCATGTGTTCGTCGTCTTCGCTTTGCGACAGCGCGGCGACGTAACATTGATTCGCCCCATTAGCGCGCGGTTCATGCACCGCAAGGAGATCCGGTATTATGAAGAAGAAACTGCCAAAGCTAAAAAGCGATAAGGAAGCCGAGAGCTTCGTCGCGCGAGCCGACCTGTCGGACTACGACCTGTCCGGCATGCAAACAGTGAGGTTCGAATTTTCGCCGAAGGCCGCACGCGTCAACATGCGGCTGCCCTCCGGACTCTTGAAAGCGGTCAAGACCACCGCGGCGAAACGCGGAATTCCCTATCAGCGTTTCATCAGGCAGGCGTTGGAAAAGGCTGTCTCTCCCCGAAAGGTGTCCTGATTTGGCATTCACCCCGTCATTGCCGCGAGGACGCGCGCCCAGGAGCGCGTGCCCTTGTGGAACGAGGTGAGATCGTATTTCTCGTTCGGCGAATGGATGCGGTCGTCGTCAAGGCCAAACCCGATCAGCAGCGTATCCATGCCGAGTAGGCTCTTGAAATCGGCGACGATCGGGATCGAGGCTCCTGAGCCGATCAATGCCGCGTCCCTGCCCCATTCCGCATCGAGCGCTTTTCGCGCGGCGGCGAGTTGCGGCATGCCCCAATCGAGCGCTATCGCCGGCGCGCCGGCGTGACTGATGAACTCGGCCTTGCAATCGGCCGGTAAGCGGGCGCGCACGAAAGCGCGCCACGCGGCGCGAATTTTTTCTGGATCTTGCCCGCCGACGAGACGGAACGAAATCTTGGCGGAGACCTCGGCCGGAATTACGGTCTTTGAGCCTTCGCCCGAATAGCCGCCCCAAATGCCATTGACGTCGCAGGTCGGACGCGACGACACCTGCTCGATCAGCAGGCGGTCCTTCTCGCCCGCCGGTTCGCTCAATCCGATGGGGCCAAGGAAACCCTTCGGCGTGAAATCGAGCGCCTGCCACTGCTTCTTTACTTCGGCAGGCAGTTCCCTCACGCCGTCATAGAAACCTGGAATCGTAATGCGTCCGTTGTCGTCATGAATGCTGCCGAGAATTTTCGTCAATACGCGGATCGGGTTGCGCGCCGCGCCGCCGAACAATCCCGAATGCAGGTCGCGATCGGCGGCTTTGATTTTCACCTCGTCATAGACGAGGCCGCGCAATGCCGTCGTTATCGCAGGTGTCCTTACGTCCCACATGTTTGTGTCGCAAACGAATGCGATATCGGCTTTCAGTTCGGCGGCATTGGTCTTGACGAAGGGCGGAAGATTCTTTGAGCCCATTTCTTCCTCGCCCTCGATCAGCAGTGTGATGGGCAGCGGCAATCTTCCAGTCACGGCATGAAAGGCGCGACAAGCCTCGATGAAGGTCATCACTTGGCCTTTGTCGTCGCAGGCGCCGCGCGCGACGATGATCTTTCGCCCATCCGGCAGGCTCGTCACGCGCGGCTCGAACGGCGGAACGTCCCATAGATCGAGTGGATCGACCGGCTGCACGTCGTAATGCCCGTAGAAAAGAATATGCGGCCCTGTGCCATTGCCCCCCTTGGCGACAACCACAGGATGACCGGCCGTCGGGCGAATGCTGACCTCAAAGCCGATGCCGCGTAGATCGGCCGCGACATGGTCCGCGGCACGCCGGCACTCGTCCTTGAAGGTCGGATCGGTTGAGATCGATTTGATACGAAGCAGCGCAAACAGCCGTTCAAGGCTGGCGTCGCGATCCCGATCGATGCGGTCGAGGACCGCCTCAAGTGTGTTCATCATGAAATTCCGAAACTGTTCCAGGTACGCTACCGCCGCGTCAGCCCGCCCAACACACCCCGGATCAGCGCCTTGCCGATCTGCGTCCCGACTTGGGTGGCAACAGAACGTGCGACCTGTTTCACCACCACTTCCGTCGTGCTCATTCGTCCCGACCGTCGCGCGCCACCGAGAACACCGCCGAGCACGTCACCGATCACGCCGCCGCTACCCTCGGACTCCTTGGCGCCGCCTTTTTTGCCCACCGGTCCTTCGGCAGGCTGCTCCTTCATGCGCTTTTGCAGAATTTCGTAAGCGGATTCCGGATCGACAGACTGATCGTATTTGCCGCGGATCGGGCTCTTGGCAATCACCGCCTTGCGTTCGGCCGGCATGACCGGCCCGACCCGCGCCGAGGGCGGACGGATCATCGTGCGATCGACCATCGCCGGCGTGCCATTGCCCTCCAGGAATGACACCAGCGCCTCACCCTTGCCGAGCTCGGTAATGACCTGCTCGGTCTTTAGCTTGGGATTGGGACGAAAAGTCTCGGCGGCGGCTTTGACCGCCTTCTGATCACGCGGCGTGAAGGCGCGAAGCGCGTGCTGCACGCGGTTGCCAAGCTGAGCCAGCACCTTGTCTGGAACATCAAGCGGATTTTGCGTCACAAAATAAACGCCGACGCCCTTGGACCGGATCAGACGGACCACCTGTTCGATCTTGTCGAGCAAGGCCTTAGGCGCGTCATTAAACAGCAAATGCGCCTCGTCGAAGAAAAAGACGAGCTTTGGTTTGTCCGGATCGCCGACCTCGGGAAGCCGCTCGAAAAGTTCCGACATCAGGGCAAGCAGGAAGGTCGAGTAAAGCCTTGGATTATCCATCAATTTGTCGGCTGCAAGAATGTTGATGAAACCCCGGCCATCGCGATCGGTGCGCATGAAATCCGCAATTGAGAGTGCCGGCTCGCCGAAGAATTTGGCGCCCTGCTGGTTTTCCAGCACCAGCAGTTGACGCTGAATCGCGCCGATGCTCGTCGTCGCCACATTGCCGTATTGCGCCGAGAGCTGGGAGGCATTTTCGGCGACGTAGGCGATCATTGCGCGCAAGTCTTTGAGATCGAGCAGCGCCAGACCCTGCTCGTCGGCGACGCGGAACGCGATATTGAGGACGCCCTCCTGGGTCTCGTTCAGGTCGAAAAGCCGCGACAGCAGCAACGGGCCCATTTCCGAGATTGTGGTGCGGATCGGATGGCCCTGATCGCCGAACAGGTCCCAGAAGATCACCGGATACGTGTCAGTCTCATAGGCAAATCCCATGTCCTTGGCGCGCTTGACGAAGGCGTCCTTAGCTTCGCCGGGCGCGGCAATGCCGGAGAGATCGCTCTTGATGTCGGCGGCGAAGACCGGAACACCGGCGCGTGAGAAGCCCTCGGCCAGAATTTGCAATGTCACGGTCTTACCGGTGCCAGTGGCACCAGTGACGAGCCCATGCCGGTTGGCAAGCTTCAGCGTCAAGTATTGCGGCTTGCTTCCTTTGCCAACGAAAATCTTGCCATCCTCGTCGAGCTTGGCCATCGAATTCTCTCCGCGATGCGAGACGAATGCTCAATAGAATGTGAAATAGTCATCCTGCAGGTATCCTTATAGAACGCGACCGACTTGCTTTCCACCCGCGGTCGCGACCGAAACGATGAAGCAGATGACGCTCAACGTTCTTGCCCTCACTTACGCGGATGGAACCTCGCCGCCAATGATTGCATCGATAGCATCAACAGACGCTTGTCTTCGACGCCAATGGCGTTCAATATATTTCCAGCCGGCCTATCGTGCGGGCGAAGGCGAGGGGGCTCATGGACGAATTGGTCGAACGGCTCGTCGCCGACATCGGCATTGACCGCCAGGTCGCCGAAAAGGCGGTCGGTATCATCCTCGGATTTCTCGTCAAGGAAGGTCCCGCGGACAAGGTCAAGGCGGTGCTTGCCGCAATGCCCGGCGCTGAAGCCGTCGCTGCGCAGGCTAATGCGCAGGGCGGCGGCCTGTTTGGCGCAATGGGCGGCATCATGGGCACGGGTACGCAGCTCATGGCGGCCGGCTTGAGCATGGGTGAAGTGCAGAGTGTCACGCGCGCGATCATCGCGTATGCACGCGAGAAAGCCGGCGAGGACAAGGTCGGAGCGATCGTCGGCGCCATACCTGGTCTTTCGCAATTCGTTTGAAGCCCTTCTGGATTCGATCCCAAAAAGAACACGGAGCGAAAGGACCGCTATGCCGTATCCCATTACCGAACTTAACGGGGTCGATCGCGAGATGGCGGACGCACTGAAAACAGCTGGGATACGCACGACGGCAAAGCTTCTCGATGCTGCCAAGACCGCCAAGGCGCGCAAAAAGCTCGCTGCCAAAACCAAGATCGATCCGAAAAAAATCCTCAATCTCGTGACGCTGGCCGACCGCATGCGGGTGCCCGGCGTCGGCGACGAGTATGCCGGCCTGCTGCATGCGGCCGGCGTCGAGACCGTCATGGAGCTCAAATATCGAAATCCGGCAAAACTCGCCAAAGCGATGGCCGCTGCCAATTCCAAGCGCAAACTCGTGCGTGTGCTGCCTTCTGACAAGGCGATCGGCCGCTGGATCGAGCACGCTAAAAAACTGCCCTTGAAAATCACCTATTGATTGCCCCGCCAGCAGGCCGCACCCTCTCCCGGTCCTTGACAAGCCTCAACCCACGCGCGCAAAGCGCTGCGCATGAAACCTGCCCCTCATTCGATATCGGCTGCGGTTCACGTCGCACGCAATGCGCCGGAAGCGCTATCGCGCCTGCTCGCCGGGACAAGACCGGCCGTCATGGGCGTCCTCAATGTGACGCCGGATTCGTTCTCCGACGGCGGACGTTTCATGGAACCGGCCGC
>JACQTM010000211.1 GCA_016210825.1 Hyphomicrobiales bacterium | reverse complement strand
CTCGCGGAAGGCGCGGATGGCGGCCTCGATCGTGGCACGGCGCGCCTCCAGCGCCTGCATGGCGCTGCGCTCCTGCTCGGCGCTGCGCTGCTCGGTGATGTCCTCATGGGTCGCGACCCAGCCGCCCTTGGGCAACGGCTGTTCGGTGATCAATAGCGTGCGTTCGTTTGTTTGGACGGTGTGGCTGCCGGCATTTCCCTTGGCGATTCGAGCAAGAATCCTGGACACATATTCATCCGGATCCTCGGATAAGTGGCCTTGCTTCTTGCGATGGACGATGATGTCACGGAGCATGGTTCCAGGTCGCACGAGTTCCGGCGACATACCGTGCATTTGAATGTAGCGCTGATTGCAAACGATCAACCGGCCTTCGGCGCTCCACATGCACAAGCCCTGCGACATGTTTTCCAGCGCGAGCGCCAGGTAGCGGTTTTTGCGCCACATCCGGCTAAACACAAGTGCGGCGGCGCAAAGCGCGAGCGCCGCGACGCCAATGACCTGCGGGGCCGAATAGCTCTCTAGCGGGGCGGCGATGAGGGAGACGAGTTCGAACATGGGACTGAGTTTGCCGGTTTCAGGTTGCGGCTACACCGCGACTTTGGTGAGAAAGCTTTCGACTTCGGTGCGGAGGTTTGCGACAGCCTGCTCGACGGCCTCGGAGGCATCGAGCACATTCTGGGCGGATTGACTGGTCTCGGAGGCGGCGCCGGCAACCGCCTCAAGCGCGGTGACCACGTCGTAAGTACCCTGGGCGGCCCCGCCGACATTGGCGGAAATCTCCCCCGTCGCCGCGTTCTGCTGCTCGACGGACGCTGCGGCAGCCGAGGCGTTGCGGTTGATGTCCTGCATGCGCTCGGTGATGCGGCGGATGGCGTCGACGGCGCCGGTGGTGGAGACTTGCACCGCCTCGATCTGGCTGGCGATCTCCTCGGTCGCCTTCGCGGTCTGCACCGCGAGCGACTTGACCTCGGACGCGACGACGGCGAAACCGCGGCCGGATTCGCCGGCCCGCGCCGCCTCGATGGTGGCGTTGAGCGCGAGCAGGTTGGTCTGGCCGGCGATGTCGCGGATCAGTTCGACGACGTCGCCGATCTTTTGCGCCGCCTGGGCGAGGCCGGTGATCTGCGTGTTGGTCGATTGCGCCTCGTCGACCGCCACGCGCACCACGTCAGTGGTGTGGGTGAGCTGGCGGCTGATC
This sequence comes from Hyphomicrobiales bacterium, assembly GCA_016210825.1. Classification (GTDB taxonomy): domain Bacteria; phylum Pseudomonadota; class Alphaproteobacteria; order Rhizobiales; family Xanthobacteraceae; genus JACQTM01. The sequence continues at coordinate 6,054 of JACQTM010000211.1, read as the reverse complement.
TCGGAGATGGAATCGGTCAATTCGTCGGCGGCGTTGGCGGCGACCTTGACGTTGGCCGAGGCCTTGTTGGAGGCCTGCACGGCGCCCTCGGTGCGCTGCGCCGTCTGGCTGGAAAATCCGGACAAGGCGCTTGCGGTTGACTTCATCGAGACGGCGCTTTCGTTGACCGAGCGCAGCAGCATCTCGACGCGCTCGCGGAAGGCGCGGATGGCGGCCTCGATCGTGGCACGGCGCGCCTCCAGCGCCTGCATGGCGCTGCGCTCCTGCTCGGCGCTGCGCTGCTCGGTGATGTCCTCATGGGTGCCGACCCAGCCGCCGCCCGGCAACGGCCGATTGATGACGGACATCATCCGACCAAACCCGGAATCAATTACGTTGCTGGTGGTCCTGCCTTCGGCGACGGCGGCAATGAGTTTGGCGTGGTATTCAGCAAAATTCCCCGGCAACGTCCCGAGCGCGTGACGTTGTTTGAGAATATCGAGAACAGTGATGCCGCGCTTAATGGTGCCGGGCGGGAAATGGTACATCTCGACGTAGCGCTCGTTGAACAATACGAGCCGCTCGGCGGCGTCGAACATGCATAGACCTTGCGACATGTAACTGAATGCCGTGATCAGCCGTTGGTTCTGCAGGCGTAGGTAGCGATAGGCAAAACCGAACGCGGCCGTGCCCGCGGCAAATATCCCAATCACGGCCCAGCCGATTGTGTCCGTTTCCAACATAGAAGCCCCAAGCGTTCGATCGCGGGCGGATTATGAGTATTGCCTATTTCCGTAGGGTTAACCGTCGGTGACCGGCCAATGACCGTCACGATCCGGGCGCGTCTAAGGATGCGCGTGATGCCAGGTTCGGCGGCGGCGAATTGACGATTTGTTCACCAATTGGGCGCTTGGCAGCGCAGTGGAATTTTCTCGTACGGCGTCTTGCACGCGGGTATTTGCGCGCAATTGCGTGAATTCGATTAACGCGATCGCAAGGTTAACCCGTCAAAACTTAGACAATCCGCGAAGCCGGCGCGCCGGCCTTCGCGGACATTTGTGTCCGAGTCACATTTGTCCGTTGCGTGAGCGTCGCATGGTTGTATCGCGTACGAGGCCGAGGGGCGCCATCCGCGGCTCCTTCGGCCTCACCGTTCTTCTCGCGGTTTTGATGCCGACGTCGATCGGCTATCAGGACCTCGCTGCATTGTTCGCCCGTCAGCCAGGTGTGACCGAACGTTGGCGGGCGCATCTGATGGCGTCGCCTTTCGGCACCATTCACGCCGCGAGCTTCAGCTTTCCACGTCCTGTCGGTACCACGATACCCCAACCGATCGGTTACGGGCTTGCGAGCCTTGACCGTCGCAGCTTCGAGGAATCGCAATCAATTTATGGCCGCATCATCGTCGATCGCGGCATTGGCGACCCGCTGCCACCGCTGCAATATCCGGCGGTCGATCGCGCTCGCAAAGGCGACGCGCTAAGCCCGCGCCCGCAGCCGAAACCCGAGCAAACATCGCCGCCGACGCATCAGCCGCAAAAGCGCGACGGCGTCGCCGACGGCGCCAAGCCTGGCGGCACGAATGCCGACCTGGCGCCACTCGCCGACGCCGAACCGTCGCTCCCGGTGGATACCGAAAGCCCGGCCATGCGCATGGCGCGCCTGTTCTTCGGCAGTGAAGCCGTGGGCACGCCCAAGGATGCGATCGAGCCCTGGGCGCCGGGCGAAGCGCCGGTCGTGCTCGACCCGCGGCCACACGTCGATACCGAGATCAAACGCTCGGCGCGCCTGAGCGAGCCTGCGGCCGACGATAAAGAGATCGACGCCGAAGCCGACAAGCCGGGCGAGACAGTTGCCGGCAAAGGCGAGGTCACGGGTCCCGGCCAGCGCCCGAAAACGCCTGCCGAACGCCTCGGCCTGCAGGGCCGCGATCGCGTCAAGGCCGAGCGCTGTCTCACCAACGCCATCTATTTCGAGGCGCGCGGCGAGCCCGAACGCGGCCAGGTCGCCGTGGCCCAGGTGATCATGAATCGCGTATTCTCCGGCTATTACCCCGGCAATGTTTGCGGCGTGGTCTACCAGGACTCGCACCGCCGCCTGTCGTGCCAATTCACCTTCAGCTGCGACGGCATCCCCGATGTCGTCAACGAAGCCGACGCATGGGAAGTCGCCAAGCGTATCGCGCGCGAGACGATCGACGGCGAAGTGTGGCTCCCCGAGGTCGGAAAGGCGACGCACTACCACGCCTATTGGGTGCATCCGAGCTGGGTACGCGAGATGCGAAAGCTCTGGCGCTTTGGCGTGCACACCTTCTACCGCCCGCTCGCTTGGGGCGACGGCGCCGATAAACCTGCCTGGGGCACCGGCGCGGAGGTGACAGGTAGCATTCCGAAGCCGAAGGACGCGTCGGCGAAAATGTGACGCGCCACCGCCGCCCGGAGCCGGTCCGGCGTCACGTCGAAAAAACTTGTCTTCGGCAGGGCGCACGATTGCTCGGACAAAATCCACGACGTGTTGTTCAGCACCATGCCGCAGGTGGCAAACTGTGATCCCGCGGGGGTCGGCATGCAGATCGTTTGCCCGAGAGGGAAATCACGCCCCAGCGCGCGGCAGGTACAGTCGGCGGCGGCGGGCCGTGCGGCCGACATCGCGAGGACGAGCGCGGCGTAGACTCCAAGGCGGGCAGGGAACCTTCGCATCGCGAAATCCTGTGCCCGCGCGCGGCCGGATGCAACAGCCGTAATTCAGATCGCGATGTCGAGGGCAACGTCGAGGTTCGGCGCCGAATGGGTGATCGCGCCCGAGGAGACGTAATCGACGCCGGTCGTGGCGATGGCCGCCACGTTGTCGAGGGTGATGTCACCTGATGCTTCCAGCACGGCGCGTCCCACGTTGACCTCGACGGCATTTTTCAGCGTCGCCTTGTCCATGTTGTCGAGCAGCACCACTTCCGCAAGCTTGGTGTCGAGCGCCTCGCGCAACTGATCGAGCGTCTCCACCTCGATCTCGATCTTGACCAGATGGCCGGCGACGGATTTTGCGCGTTCGAGAGCCGAACGAATGCCGCCCGCGACCGCGATGTGGTTGTCCTTGATCAGGATCGCGTCATCGAGGCCGAAGCGGTGATTCAAGCCGCCGCCGCAGCGCACCGCGTATTTCTCTAGCGCGCGCAGACCCGGCGTGGTTTTGCGGGTGCAGGTGACGCGGGTTTTTGAATTGCCGATCCGGCGCACAAATTCTGCGGTAGCGGTGGCAATACCGGAAAGGTGACCGAGGAAATTCAGCGCCGTGCGCTCGCCGGCGAGGATCGCGCGCGCATCGCCGCTCACGGTCATCAGCACCGTCTTCGCTTTGACCTGCGCGCCGTCGCGCACATGGGCTGTAACGTCGATATGCGGGCAGAGCAGGTGAAGCACGCTGTCAACGAGCGGCAGCCCGGCGATGGTCCCGGCCGCGCGCGCGACCACGACGGCGCGGGCTTTCGTTCCTTCGGGGATCGTCGCCGTCGAGGTGATGTCGCCGGCGCGGCCCAAATCCTCGGCGAGCGCGCGTCGCGCCGCGTCCTCGATTTCGAGCGGTGACAGAAATGCGTTGGGGCAGAGGAGGGAGGAATCCGTACCTGTCGTTCCGGCCGAACGCGCAGCGCGAGGGCCGGAATCCATAGCCGCAAGGCTATCCGTTTTCATTTGCGTCCAGTCCATGGGTCCCGGCTCACGCTCGTGGAGCTTGTCATCGGGCCGCGCTTTGCGCGGACCCGTTGGCTCACTTGGCCGGGACGACATGGTTGTTTTCCGTGTGTGGAGACGATCAGTTCTTCAAATTCACCATGCGCTCGACCGCGCGGCGCGCCTTCTCCGCAATCAACGGATCGATCACGACCTCCTCTTTCAGATAGACGAGGCTGTCGAGGATCTTCGGCAACGTGATGCGCTTCATGTGCGGGCAAAGGTTGCACGGGCGCACGAATTTCACCTCGGGCAATTCCGCCTGCACGTTGTCGGCCATCGAGCATTCGGTGACCATGATCACGCGTTTCGGCTTGTGCGCGCGTACCCAATTGATCATGCCCGAGGTCGAGCCGGTAAAGTCGGCCTCGGCCAAAACGTCCGGCGGGCATTCCGGATGCGCGATAATCTGCACGCCGGGCTCGCTCTCGCGATAGAGACGCAGCTCGTCGGCGGTGAATCGCTCGTGCACCTCGCAATGGCCCTTCCAGGCGATGATCTTCACCTTGGTCTGCGTCGCCACATAGCGGGCGAGATATTCGTCCGGCAGGAAGATAACACGATCGGCGCCGAGGCTCTCGACCACCTGCACGGCGTTCGAGGAGGTGCAGCAGATGTCGCTCTCCGCCTTCACCTCGGCCGAAGTGTTGACATAGGTCACGATCGGCACGCCGGGGAAGCGCTCGCGCAGGAGCCGCACGTCATCGGCGGTGATCGAGGCGGCGAGCGAACAGCCTGCGCGCAGATCCGGGATCAGCACGGTTTTTTCCGGATTCAAAATCTTCGAGGTCTCGGCCATGAAATGCACGCCGCACTGGACAATGATCCCGGCCTTGACCTTGGTTGCCTCACGGGCAAGCTGCAGGCTGTCGCCGACGAAATCGGCGACGCAATTATAGATTTCCGGCGTCTGGTAATTGTGCGCGAGGATGACGGCGTTGCGTTCGCGCTTGAGCGCGTTAATCGCCTTCACATAGGGCGCGAAGACCGGCCACTCGACCGCGGGCACGACCGTCTTGATCCGCTCGTAGAGCTGCGCGGTCTCGCTCGCGACCGCCTCGTTCCATTCGAGGGAGGGCATCGGCGCAATGCCATAGCGCCGCGCCGCGGCGGACGGACGGTCCACTGCAGGAGCGACCTGCGACTTGCGGGCAGTTACCGGGCCCAGGGTCTCAAGGAGCGGCATTGACTTAAGCCTCCAAGCAAATATGCTCTATTTGAGCATATGTAGGTTGCAATTCACACGGCGCAAGATGTTCCTTCCCTCAGTCTTATCCTCGTTCTGAGTAAATCAACATATAACACTTTCAAAGACGTTCCGCCAGTCGGCAATCGCCGAACTGCCATGCCCGCGACAGATCGCAGCCATCACCAAGTTTCATTTTCGCGCCGCAAAGACAGGCCCTATCTTGCCGCGCCTGCACACGCCCCATGCTCTCGCCTCCGCGGAGTTTCCGATGACGGTCATGCAAGCGTCTCCCAAGGCGGCAAGTTGGCGCACGCCTCTCGTCGTCGTGCTGTGCGGTTGCGCCATCGCGGTGATCACCTTCGGGCCGCGATCGAGCTTCGGCTTCTTCATGCAGCCGTTGAGCCAGGCGAATTCCTGGGGCCGCGACGTCTTCGCGCTCGCTTTCGCCGTACAGAACCTTCTCTGGGGGGTGGGCCAGCCGGTCGCAGGCGCCGTCGCCGACCGTTTCGGCACCATTCGCGTGCTGTGCGGAGGCGCACTGCTTTATGCGGCGGGGCTGGCGCTGATGGCTTATTCGACGACGCCCGTTACGCTCAATCTCACCGTCGGCGTGCTCATCGGCTTCGGTTTGTCAGGTTGCTCCTTCAACCTCATCGTTTCCGCGTTCGGCAAGCTCGTTCCCGAGCAGTGGCGCTCCATATCGTTCGGCGCGGGCACGGCCGCCGGCTCGTTCGGGCAATTCCTGTTCGCGCCACTCGGCGTCTCATTGATCTCGGCGTATGGCTGGCAGACGGCGCTGTCGGTGTTCGCCGTGCTTTTGCTGCTCGTACTGCCGCTGTCGCTTGCGCTCGCCACGCCGCGCGCGACCGATACGCCGGTGCCCGGCGTTTCGCCTGCCCTTGCGCGCGGTGATGCGCCGCAATCGCTCTGGCACGCGCTCGCCGAAGCCTTCGGGCACCGCTCTTATGTGCTGCTGGTGCTCGGCTTCTTCACCTGCGGCTTCCAGCTCGCCTTCGTCACCGCGCATCTGCCTTCGTATCTTGTCGATCGCGGCTTGCCGGTGGAGGTCGGCGGCTGGGTAATCGCGATCATCGGGCTGTTCAATATCGTCGGCGCACTGTCCGCCGGCTGGCTCGGTGGCCGCGTGCCCAAGCGCTACAT
>JACQTM010000235.1 GCA_016210825.1 Hyphomicrobiales bacterium | reverse complement strand
TCAGGCGCCGTTCGGCGGCCTGCTGCTCATGCGTCACGATCGTTCGCCCGTTCAAGTTGTCCCGGCCGGGGTTGATCACGCAGTCAAGCCCTGTTGGGTAATAAAAATGAGCGGGTCCCGGGCGGGGCCCACTCTCAATAGCCGTTCGGATCAAATCCGACCGTTATGAGATATCCATAGCGGACATGAGCAATATAGCGATTTAGGGCCCCATAGCAAGGGCGAGTCCTTGCCACAGGAGCTAACCGTTCATTCAGATTCCACCGCTAAGTTCTTTCACTCGCGCATTCATTCATTTGGGCAATAAGGAATTTGGATGAGTTTTGCCGCATCTTTGATTCCCGAGCTCGAAGAGATTGTGCAGCACGGTTCGCCTGAAAAGCGTACCGAAACGCTTAAGCGCATTACCCATCTATTTTTGGCCGATGCACCCCGTTTCAACGACGACCATGTGCAACTGTTCGACGATGTTTTTGGCCGACTGATTACCGAAATCGAAACCAAGGCTCGAGCCGAACTGTCCCGCCGTCTGGCGCCGGTTGGCAACGCACCGGTCGAACTGATGCAAACGCTCGCCAAAGACGACGATATTGCCGTCGCCGGGCCAGTCCTGATGAAATCACCGCGACTCGGCGAGCCCCAGCTTCTCGAAATCGCCAAAACCAAGGGCCAGGCGCATCTTTATGCCATCTCCGGCCGCTCAAAACTCGAAGCGTCGATAACCGATGTTCTCGTCGTGCGGGGCAATCAAGACGTGGTGCGTAACGTTGCCGAAAACCAAAGCGCGAAAATTTCGGACAGCAGCTTTTCCAAGCTTGTAAGGCGGGCCGAGAAAGACGATGTTCTCGCCGAGAAAGTCGGCCTTCGCCGCGACATTCCCGCGCATCAGTTTCGCGAATTATTGTTACGCGCTACCGAGGTTGTGCAAAAACGGCTCCTGGCTTCGGCCAAACCGGAGACGCGCGCGGAAATCCAGCGCGTGCTTGCCGAGGTGTCCGACGAAGTCGGCGTTACGATGAATATTCACCGTAATTATTCCGCGGCGCTGCGCGCCGTGACCGCTATGAACATCGCCGGCAGGCTGCGCGAGTCCGATCTTGTCGATTTTGCCGCTGCTGGCCAATACGAGGAAGCAGTCGCCGCGCTGGCGACGCTGGCATCGGTTCCGATCGAGGTTGTCGACCGGCTGATGGACGATGAACGCCCCGATCCTATCCTCATTCTTGGCAAGGCCGCGGGTTTCGGATGGGCAACAGTGCGCGCCATAATCGATGCGCGGCCGAGCGCCAAGGGAAAGACGACAGCCGGTCTTGACGCCGCGCGGGCTAATTTCGATCGGTTATCGCCGTCCACCGCGCAGCGTGTGGTGCGTTTCTGGCAGGTCAGCGAAGACAGCCGGGAAGCCGGATAGAAATTTCCGGACATCATTCGTCTCAGACACGGCGAAAGACGAGGTAGCAAGGGCGACGTCCGCCGCGTTTGGCCTTAGCCTCATATCGGGTGCCGTCGAAACCGCTCCAAGGCCATTGCCAATCTGCCGCGCGCTCAGCCGTCCAAACGAAGTGCGGCGAACGTAACATCCGGCTCAAAGTCCAGGCAACATAATCAGGAATGTCGGTGACGAAGCGGAATTCTCCACCCCGCTGTAGAAGCCGAGCGATCTCCGCGATGCGCGTTTCTTGAATGAAACGGCGTTTCCAGTGCCGGCGCTTCGGCCAGGGGTCGGGATAGATTAAATCGATACCGGTAAGCGCCTGGTCCGGAAGCCACGCCATCGCTTCGACCGCGTCGCCATGATGCAGGCGGATGTTCTTCAGGTCGCGTGCGGCAATCGCAGCCAACGCCTTGGCCATGCCGTTGACGAATGGCTCAATGCCGATGAACCCTGTCTGCGGATGCTGTTCGGCTTCGGAGACAAGATACTCACCACCGCCAAATCCGATCTCCATTCGGATCCCATCAACGGATGGGGTGAAGAGCGCGCGCAAATCGGCGGGAGCCGGTGCGCCGAGATCAAGCGCAAGGCGCGGCAGCAGGGTTGCGAGTAGGTCGATCTGACGCGGCCGAAGCCGGTGACCTTTGCGCCGCCCAAAGAACGCGCTATCGCGCTTACCGCCGATCGGACCGGAAGCCGTCATCATGCCCAACCGGCCAGCCGGCGGGCATTCAGTCAACCATTTTCAACGGGCCTCAGCTCACCGCTCGCTTGAGTTCGCTCACGAGATCGGTCTTCTCCCAGGAGAAACCGCCGTCTTTCTCGGGCGCGCGTCCGAAATGGCCATAGGCGGCCGTACGCCGGTAGATCGGCCGGTTAAGCTTGAGTGTGCGGCGGATATTCGTTGGACGGAGCGGAAAAAGCTCGGGCAAGATCTTTTCGAGCTTGGCTTCCGCAACCTTGCCGGTGCCATGGGTATCGACGAGCAACGACATCGGATCGGCGACGCCGATTGCATAGGCAATCTGGATCGTGCATCGGCCGGCAAGCCCCGCGGCCACGATGTTCTTGGCGAGATAGCGCGCGGCATAGGCAGCCGAGCGGTCAACCTTCGTTGGGTCTTTCCCTGAGAACGCGCCGCCGCCGTGCGGTGCATAGCCGCCATAGGTGTCGACGATGATTTTGCGTCCTGTGAGGCCACAATCGCCATCCGGCCCGCCGACAACGAAATTTCCCGTTGGGTTGACGAGAAAATCGCTCGCTTTTTTTGGCATCCAGCCATCCGGCAAGGCAGACTCGACCGCATCGGAGATCAAATCCTTGACCATGGCCGGTGTGTACTTTTTGCCATTGCGCGTCGCCGCATTGTGCTGTGTCGAGACCACGACCTTGGTACAACCGACCGGCTTGCCGTTGACGTATCTGACGGTGACTTGGCTTTTCGCGTCGGGTTGCAAATCGAAGAGCGACTTGGAACGCCGCTTCTCCGATAGGACCTTCAGGATTTTGTGCGCGAAATAGATTGGGGCCGGCATGAACGAGCCCTTTTCATAAACTTCGCTCTCGGTGCAGGCAAAGCCGAACATCATGCCCTGATCGCCCGCACCCTCCTGTTCGTCGCCTTTGGCCTTTTTCTTGGCATCGACGCCCATGGCGATGTCCGGAGATTGTCCGTGCAGCAGAACCTCAATATCGGCGCCGTGAAACGAAAACCCGTCCTGGTCGTAGCCGATGTCCTTCACCACATTGCGCGCGATCTCGGTGATCAGCTCGCGATTGATGACCGCATGGGAGCCGTGCTTGCGGAACAAAGGTTCCTGGCCGCGACCTTCTCCGGCGATGACGATCTTGTTGGTGGTTGAAAGCGTCTCGCAGCCAAGGCGGGTATTTACCTTGCTGTCATCGGCAATCCCGAGCCGGATGTCATTTTCGAGAAAGGCGTCGAGGATAGCGTCTGAAATCTGATCGCACACCTTGTCCGGATGGCCTTCGGAGACGGATTCGCTCGTGAATAGGTAGTTGGTATGGGACACCGCTAAACACTCCCGACGTGACGCGACAGTAGCGCGCTAGCTGATTGAATTGGGTTGTTTCTTGCAGTGTCCTGCTGCGCGGTCAAGATGTGGGCAACTGTGGGCGATGGTCACACCACCCTCGGGAACAAACTTCGGCGTGATCAGCGATCGTCTTCGCCTGCGATTTGCTCAACAAGATCGACAATGCGGCGCCGGAGCTTCGGATCCTTGATCCGCATGAAGGCCTTGGTCAGCGACAATCCATCCGAGGTGGCTAGAAAATCGGAGACGTAGGAGGGCGACGGCGCCTCTTTCATCCCGCGCGTATGCTCGGAGGGATTCGGCGCGCCTTCGAAAAAAAACGAGACCGGCACCTGAAGAATGTCGGCAATCTGCTGTAGGCGGCTGGCGCCGATGCGATTTGTGCCTTTCTCATATTTTTGGACCTGCTGAAACGTCAGACTAAGCGCGTCGCCCAGTTTTTCCTGACTCATGGACAGCATCATGCGGCGCATGCGCACGCGACTGCCGACATGTTTGTCGATAGGATTGGGCGTTTTTTTCACGATTTTATCATTCTCATACGTTGCGGCAGGGAATTTTCACATTTTCGGCGTATGCGCAATCGGTGTCCCGCGACGTTTGTGCCACAACGCTGACGCTTGAAGAAATTTTCCAGACATAAATCTGACCCGGCATGAAAATCGATGTGTTTTGTAGATAAATAG
>JACQTM010000234.1 GCA_016210825.1 Hyphomicrobiales bacterium | reverse complement strand
TCGGTACCAAGGTCGATCCCGATGCGGTTTACGTGGAAGGCATATCGTCGATCACGCCAGCCGATCTCGATGCCGCCGACGAGCTCGGCTATCGGGTGAAGCTTCTCGGTGTCGCGGTGCGCACGGAAACCGGGATCGAGCAGCGTGTGCATCCGACGATGGTGCCCAAGGATTCCGCCATCGCCCAGGTGATGGGGGTGATCAACGCTGTCACGGTGGACGCCGAAGGCATCGATCCGATCACGCTTGTTGGCCCTGGCGCGGGCGGGCTTGCGACCGCGTCGGCCGTCGCGTCCGATCTTTGCGATATCGCGCGGGGAGTGTGTGCGCGGCCCTTCGGCCGCGCAACCGCCAACCTTGCCACTGCCGGTAAGGCACCGATGCAGCGCCATGAAGGCGGCTATTATATCCGCATGCTGGCGGTAGACCGGCCTGGCACCGCGGCGACGATTGCCACGCGCCTCGCCGAACAACAGATTTCACTGGAATCCATCGTGCAACGCCATCCCGGACTGCATCCGCAAGGCGGCAAGGACGCAAAAACTGCGATCACCCCGGTGCCGGTCATCCTTATCACCTACGCGACGACGGAGGATGCGGTGCGAAAGGCGCTCGACGCGGTCAAGGGCGACAGGGTGATTTCCGGCGAACCGCAATTGATCCGCATTGAAAAAAACCGATAAGAAGAGTGGGACGGGGAGCGAATTCGTTAGATGGGGGAACGCCAGATGTCGTCGATCACCGTCCAGCCGCACCAGATGCTGGAGCGTATCCTCTCGCTCGAGATCGTGCGCGTGACCGAGCGCGCCGCCGTTTCCGCCGCGCGCCTTCGCGGCCACGGCAACGAGAAGGCCGCCGATCAGGCGGCAGTGGACGCCATGCGCCGTGAGCTCAACAAGCTCCCCATCGATGGCACGGTGGTGATCGGGGAGGGCGAGCGCGACGAGGCGCCGATGCTGTTCATCGGCGAAACCGTCGGCAACAAGCACGGCGCCAAGGTGGACATCGCCGTCGATCCACTCGAAGGCACGACGCTGTGCGCGAAGAACATGCCGGGAGCCATCGCCACCATGGCCATGGCCGAGAGCGGCACGCTGCTTAACGCCCCCGATGTCTATATGGAAAAGATCGCCATCGGCCCCGGCTATCCGAAGGGCGTCGTCGCGCTCGATGCGCCGGCAGGCGAAAACATCGCACGTCTCGCCAAGGCCAAGGGCGTCATCCCCGCCGAGATCACCGCCCTCATTCTCGACCGGCCGCGGCATGCCGAGATGATCGGCGCCGTGCGCGCGACCGGTGCCGCGGTCCGCCTGATCACCGACGGCGACGTCGCCGGCGTCATCGATACCGCCGATCCGCAAACCACAGGCACCGACATTTATATGGGCATCGGTGGCGCACCCGAGGGCGTGCTCGCGGCCGCGGCGTTACGCTGTATCGGCGGACAGATGCAATGCCGCCTGGTTCTCGATTCCGAAGACAAACGCGCGCGTGCCACCCAGATGGGCATCAAGGACCCGCGCAAGATCTATCAAATCGAGGATATGGTGAAGGGCGACTGCCTGTTCGCGGCAACCGGCGTGACCACCGGCTCGATGCTGCGCGGGGTTAAGTTCCGCAAAGACGTGATCGAGACCGAGACGGTGGTGATGCGCTCGGTCACCGGCACGGTGCGCTGGATCAGGGCCGAGCATCGCGAACTCGAAAAATTCCATTTGGATTAGCCAATTCGCGACGGTGTGGAACGAGGTGGTAAGGAATGTATTTCTATATTAAGTAATAGGCAGAATCGGCACCAAGGAGGGTGCGATGATGGATAAGCTCAAGGATTTGGTTGACCGTGTACGAAAAGTAGAGATGACGCCAGCTGAATTCAGTGAGCAGCGTCGAAGCTTCGTTTACGGCAATACTCATATTGAAAATGAGCTTATCACTCGTGAAATGGTAGCTCAGGCCGAAAAGACAGTAGAGGCTGAAAAAAAATAGCGCGCTCGTGGGGCAGGACAGGCACAGCGTTGCTGAACAGGCAGAACTTATCGCAGATCCGCAAGAAAAGGCTCGGCGAGAAGCCGAAAATGGTGTTCGCCAATATAATTTGGCGATTGAAATTATCCGGCAACATGTCAAAGACCCCGAGCGCCCATTTAGGCTACGTCTCTCAATTATTCTGAAATTGCATCATGAAGCCCTCGCCGGCATACATCCGCTTGCTGGTACTTTCCGAAATACCCAGGTGAAGATATCCAAAAGCGAACATCAACCGCCGGAAGCCTTTTTTGTTGCCGAAGAAGTCGAAGCGCTGTGCAGATACGTAAATGAGAATTGGCAAAAAGAAGCTGTTCACTTGGCTGCATTCGTCCTTTGGAAATTAATTTGGATCCACCCCTTTGCGGATGGCAATGGCCGAACAGCACGCATAGTGTCTTATCTTGTACTTTGCTTAAAGATGGACAGCATCCTCCCGGGACTACCGACGGTTCCGGAGCAGATCGCAGAAAACAAGAAGCCATACTATGACGCACTAGAGGCTGCTGACGCGGCATGGAAATCACGTCAGCAAATTGACCTCAGTCAAATAGAAAAGCTACTTGAGGATATGTTGGCGATCCAGCTGGTCAATGCTGCCAAATCGGCAGCCAGCAGCGGGCGCTGACTGGAAGGCCGTCGTGGTCAAGTCGTATTTGATTCGGCCCATTGACGAGAGTGAGCGCGCCGATTGGGAGCCGCTTTGGCAGGGCTATCTCACATTCTATGAAACCTCACTGCCCAGGGCTGTGACTGACGTCACCTGGGCGCGATTGCATGACCCGGCGGAGCCGATGTTCGCGCTCGGCGCCTATGTGGACGGTACGCTCAGCGGCATCGTGCATTACCTCTTCCATCGCTCGTGCTGGACGGTCGGCAATTACTGTTATTTACAGGATTTGTTCGTGGCGGACGGCGCGCGCAATCTCGGCCTCGGCCGTGCGCTCATCGCGGCGGTGGAAGCCAAGGCTCGCGCGGCGGGCGCGAGCCGCGTTTATTGGCTCACCAAAGAAGATAACCACAACGCGCGGGCGCTCTACGACAAGGTGGCGGATCGCCCCGGCTTCATTCAATATCGCAAGCTTTTTTGAACACTTGCCCGATCAAGCGTTCAGCATCGGCTGGGCATGGCGTGCGACTTTGTGGTCCGCGCTGCGCGTCGATTGTTGCAAGAGATCGCCCAGATAGCTCGCGATTGCGCCCATGCCATGGCGGCCGTCCTTGGCTTCGGCTTCGGGATTGTAATTCGTGTTGGTGTTGACGTCGTAGGTGAAGGTACGTCCGCGTTCGTCGACGATGAACTCGATGCCGGCGATACCGATGTCGTTTGCCGCGAGAAACGCTTGCCAGCTCGGCATCAACGGATGATTAAAGTCGCGCAATATCTTGAATTTCTCGCTCGGCGCTTCCGCCGGGCAGGCGCCAGCCATGGCCGCGGCATCGACCTGGCAGGCGTCGGCCGGGCACAGCTC
>JACQTM010000216.1 GCA_016210825.1 Hyphomicrobiales bacterium | reverse complement strand
CTCGACCGCGAGCAGCAGATGATGCGGCTCGACGATGTCTCGCTCGCCGTGGAATCGCAAGCGGCGCTCGGGCTGCTCGGCGCCGCGGCACAGGCGGCGATGCCCTATCTACAAAAAGCGCTGGCGCGCAACGCGGTGATCGATTTGAAGCCGTTCGCGGCGAATGCGCGAAAGAGCATCGAGGCGGCGATCGGCGATTTCCGCCAGCAGCAGGACGGCGTACGCGTCGACGCCGCGGTGACGGCGTTGCGGCTCACGGACATTGCCTTCGACGCCAAGACGTTACGCGTGACTGCGGAAGCCGACGGCAACGTGCGCGTGGCCGTGTCCAAACTGCCGGCGCAGTGAGCGGTGCGCGCGCCGGCGCGTCAGATCTTCCGGCCCAGCAGCGCGATGACGACGATTGGAATGACGAAGCCCAGAACAGCGGCGGTGATGAGCAGAACGCCGAGTTCGCCGTAATCGCCGCGCCCAACCGTGAAAATCTGATTGAGGTATTTGGTCTGCAACTGACCGGCGACCAGCGCCATGTTCATTAGTGACGCCATCAGCGCGAACCAGGTCGCGCGGTGGCCGGCCGGCGCGTAAAAGGCGATCAGGGTGAGTAATGGAATCATGCTGAGTTGCGCGAAGGGCGAACTCGTGGCGGCGTCGATAACGGCAATGGTGCGCGCGCCAAAACCGAATTGCGATTGCGTCCATTCATGCAGGCCGTAGAACAGGCCGATATTCGGCAGCGACAGAATGGTCCCGGCGATCACCAGCCAGAGCAGCGTCTTCGCCACGGAATATTCGGTCAGCTGCTTGCTGAACAGCCACATGGCGGCGATGGCAAGCACGGCGGCGGTCTGCCGCAGCCCGCCGTAGAACGCCTCGTCGAATTTTAAAATATCGAGCGTCCACCAGAAATAACCGTCGCCGACGCCGGGCGTCGCGCGGAAGGTGAAGATGATGATGGTGGAAAACAGGATGGCCCTGCGCGTCTTGAAATCGAGTTCGCGCGTCACCAGCACCAACATGGCGCAGATCACCGCCATCGACAGCAGGAAGATGAATTCCTGCGCGTAGGGCACGCCGCCGATCGCGAGCGCGAGCACCGTGGTGCCGAACGCGATGCCGCCGCCGAGAATACGCCAGTCGAGCGGGCGGCGCTCGCTCGTTTCCACCTTGATGATAAAGACGCCGGTCAGCGAAATGGCGGGGACAACGAGACCGAGCAGGAAGACGGTCTCTCTATCGAGAAAGCCCGCGAGCAATCCGGAAAGCCCGGCAACGGCGAGAATACCCGCTGACAAGGCGAGGCGGCCCAGCACCTGCACCATGCCAAGCTCGGCGCGGATTTCATTCTCCGGCCGCGCGTTACCTTCCGCGTCGACGCGCGACACCACTTCGGTCGACATCGCGTCGGCGACCACGTCCTGGATCACGGTGCCGATCACGATCAGCATGGCGCCGAGCACGAAAAGCGCATCGGGCGCGGCGAAGGCAAGCCAGCGGCCGGCGGCACCGGCGAGAACGATCAATCCGGCGGCGGTGAAGGTCGCGCCGATGACGACGTAGCTCTTGCGCTGCGAGCCAAAGATCGGGATGCTGTCGACGAGCTGGCCGAACACCATCTTCACGGTCCACGGCAAGGTCAGCCACACGCCGAGGCCGGCAAGTTCCGCCGGGGTGTAGCTCAACCGTTCCTTGACCCACATGTCGCGCGTGACGTCGATGAGGCCAAGCGCGCCATAGGCGAAATACACCATCACCAGCGGCAGATAGGCGCGGCGAAATGCCTGGATCGGCCGCGCGAGACTTTCGATCAGCTGCAAGTGGCTCTCCCGGCGATTCCGGCGTGTCTCATATCACGCCCGCAGCCTTGCGATGCACTGCGCAACGCTGCCATCCGGCGGACGCGTTGACACTCGCGCGCGCGCGCCTACATTAGCGATGTTCCGAGGGGTGCCCGCCAGCGCGTGCACCGTGGTCGTGACAACCGGTATTCGGCGGTTTGCGCGCTGACGTTTTTGTTTGGCGCATGATCTTGCCGGCGAACCGGTTCCCACTTCGCCGGATCATGCGCTGGGGCTGAGAAAAACCCTTTGAACCTGATCCGGGTCATGCCGGCGAAGGGACAGGGACTTACTCCTTCCTCGCTCCGGCAGAATCCGAACCTCATCCTGAGGAGGCCGCCAACGGGTCCGCGCGAAGCGCGGCCCGATGGTAAACTCCGCGGCCGTCTCGAAGGATGAGCGATGTGGCTTTCATGCTTCGAGACGGGCCTTACGGCCCTCCTCAGCATGAGGACTGTGGAAAACGGGAGCACCGCGATGAACAAGCCGATCCCCGCCGCCGATTTCGTGCCGCCCAAGGTCACGACCGGGCCGCTGCCGGCTTCGCGCAAGATTTTTTCCGCGCCCGAGGCGGCGCCGGATTTGCGCGTGCCGCTGCGCGAGATCGCGCTCGATGCGTCGAGTGGCGAGCCGCCGCTGCCGGTTTACGATCCCTCAGGGCCTTACACCGATCCGGACGTGGCGATCGACGTGGAGAAGGGCCTTTCGCGCGCGCGCATTGAATGGGTGCGCGAACGCGGTGGCGTCGAGGAATATGACGGCCGTGCCATCCAGCCGGTCGACAACGGCAACGTCTCGGGCAAGCACCTCGCGCGCGCGTTTCCGAATACGCCGAAGCCGCTGCGGGCTATCTCCTCCGTTCGTTCCCGCGAAAGCGGGAACCCAGGGGCCGAGAGCTCGGAGCATGCAGCTCTGGGTCCCCGCTTGCGCGGGGACGAACGGCTGTCTCAGCACCCCCTCACCCAGCTCGAATGGGCGCGTGCGGGTGTCATCACTAAGGAGATGATCTATATCGCCGAGCGCGAAAATCTCGGCCGCAAAAAGCAATTGGATCGCGCGCAAGCCGCCCGCGACGATGGCGAAAGTTTTGGCGCCGACGTACCGCTGTTCGTCACGCCGGAATTCGTGCGCTCGGAAGTTGCAAGAGGCCGCGCCATCATCCCCGCCAACATCAATCATGGCGAGCTTGAGCCGATGATCATCGG
>JACQTM010000215.1 GCA_016210825.1 Hyphomicrobiales bacterium | reverse complement strand
CGGTATGATGGCGACCATCAACCAGAGTATCGACCAGGAAACCGCGGCGTTGATCGTCGAAGAAATGGGCCATACGCCCGTTCTGCAATCCGATTACGATATCGAAAACGAAATCCTGGCAAGCCTGACCGATACAACCGAACACGTCGCAAAACCGCGCGCGCCGATCGTCACTATCATGGGCCACGTTGACCACGGCAAGACGTCACTGCTCGACGCCATTCGCTCGACCGAGGTCGCCGCCGGCGAAGCTGGTGGCATCACCCAGCATATCGGCGCCTATCAGGTCACTTCGCCAACAGGCGGCAAGGTCACGTTCATCGACACACCGGGTCATGCCGCGTTCACGGCGATGCGCGCCCGCGGCGCCAAGGTAACCGATATCGTCGTGCTCGTGGTCGCCGCTGATGACGGCGTCAAGCCGCAGACCGTCGAGGCTATTCAGCACGCCAAGGCGGCGAAGGTGCCGATGATCGTCGCCATCAACAAAATGGACAAGCCTGACGCCAAGGCCGAGCGCGTGCGCACTGATCTGTTGCAACACGAGGTGCAGGTCGAATCGCTTGGCGGCGACGTGCTCGACGTCGAAGTGTCCGCCACAAAGAAGCTCAATCTCGATCGCCTCCTTGAGACGATCAGCCTGCAGTCGGAAATCCTCGATCTGAAGGCCAATCCGGGCCGTCCGGCCGAGGGTACGGTGATCGAGGCCAAACTCGACCGTGGCCGCGGTCCGGTCGCGACCGTGCTCGTGCAGCGCGGAACATTACGGGGCGGCGACATCATCGTCGCTGGGGCCGAGTGGGGACGTGTGCGAGCGCTTGTCGCCGATACCGGCGAGCCCGTACAGGAAGCGGGGCCGTCCGTTCCCGTCGAGGTACTCGGCTTCAATGGCACTCCAGATGCGGGCGACCGCCTCGCGGTTGTCGAGAGCGAGGGACGCGCGCGCGAAGTCACCGATTACCGCGCCCGCCAGAAGCGTGAAAAGATGGCTGCCCGTTCGACCGGCATGCGCGGTTCGCTCGAGCAGATGATGTCGCAGCTCAAGACCGCCGGCCGCAAGGAATTTCCGCTGGTGATCAAGGCCGATGTGCAGGGCTCGTTGGAAGCGATCATCGGCGCGCTTGATAAGCTTGGAACCGACGAGGTCGGTGCCCGCGTCATTCTTTCCGGCGTTGGCGGTATCACCGAGTCCGATGTCACGCTCGCGGAATCCTCCGGCGCCGCCATCATCGGCTTCAATGTGCGCGCCCACAAGGAAGCACGGGACGCAGCCGAGCGTACCGGAACAGAGATCCGCTACTACAACATCATCTACGACCTCGTGGATGACGTGAAAAAAGCGATGTCGGGCTTGCTCGCCCCGACGTTGCGCGAAACCATGCTTGGAAACGCGCAGATCCTCGAAATTTTCACGGTCTCGAAGGTCGGCAAGGTTGCCGGCTGCCGCGTCACCGATGGCACCGTCGAGCGCGGCGCCAATGTACGGCTGATCCGCGACAACGTCGTTGTCCACGAAGGCAAGCTTTCGCAGCTCAAACGTTTTAAGGACGACGCTAGGGAAGTGACCACCGGCCAGGAATGCGGCATGGCCTTCGAGAATTATCAGGACATGCGGGTCGGCGACGTTATCGAATGCTACCGGGTGGAGCAGATTCAACGCAGTCTGTGAGTCCAAATCTCAAGCCTGCGCTCTAATTTGACTCCGCCTTTCCACAGTCATGCCCGGCTTTGTGCCGGGGGATTCACTGCTTGAGGCCGTGGATGGCCGGGACAACCCCGCTCATGACAAAACAAGTTTTGGATCACTCATGCGGCACAAACAACATCGCGAGACAGGCTCCGGCGGCTCGCAACGCCAATTGCGCGTTGGTGAACTGGTGCGCCATGCACTCGCCGAGATGCTAACGCGCGGCGAGGTGCATGATCCGGTGATCGAAGGTCATCTCGTCACGATACCCGAGGTGCGCATGACTGCCGACCTGCGGCTCGCAACCATTTACGTGATGCCGCTCGGCGGTCGCGACGCCGACGAGGTCGTGGATGCATTCACGCGCAATGCGAAGTTTCTGCGCGGCGAGATTGCGCGCCGCGTTAATTTGAAATTTGCGCCTGAGATTCGATTCCGCATCGATGAGCGATTCGGCGAAGCAGAGCGCATCGAGAAACTTTTGCGAACGCCAGCGGTTCGCCGCGATCTCGCAAGTGACGGCAATGAGAATGAATAAAGCAATGTCAAACAAAAATACTATCACCTCCCCCCTTACGGGGGAGGTTGACACTTCACTCCCCAACCCTCCCCCGCATGGGGGAAGGCAGAGACAAGTCAGGCGCGAGAAGCGCGACATCCATGGCTGGGTCGTGCTCGACAAGCCAATCGGCATGACCTCGACGCACGCAGTTTCGGTGGTCAAGCGCCTATTCGGCGCGCGGCGCGCGGGGCATGCCGGTACACTCGACCCGCTTGCCTCAGGTTGCCTGCCGATTGCGCTCGGCGAGGCAACCAAGACCGTGCCGTTCGTGATGGACGGCCGCAAGACTTACATGTTCACGGCGCGCTGGGGCGAGGAGCGCGACACCGACGACGCCGAGGGCCGCATTGTGGCAACCAGCGACACGCGCCCGACCGCCGACGCGATCAATTCGATCCTGCCGCAATTCACCGGCGCCATCGCCCAGGTCCCGCCCCGCTTTTCGGCGATCAAGGTCGAGGGCGAGCGCGCTTATGATCTCGCGCGCGATGGAGAGGCTGTCGATTTGACGAGCCGGATCGTCGAAATCGACCGCCTCGCGCTCGTTTCCATGCCGGATGGAGACCATGCGATTTTTGAAGCCGAATGCGGCAAGGGTACCTATGTGCGCGCGCTTGCCCGCGATATTGGCCGTATTCTCGGCTGCTATGGTCATGTGTGCGCGCTCCGGCGTAACGCGGTCGGCCCCTTTGGAGCGGCGGAAATGATTTCGCTGGAACAACTTACGGCTTTATGTCATAGAGCCGCCGCCGGCGAGGTTAATCTTGCCGACGCGCTACTGCCCGTAGAGACCGCGCTGGACGACATCCCGGCGCAGGCCGTCAGCGGTGCAGATGCGGCCAGGCTCCAGAGGGGCCAAGCCGTTCTCATGCGCGGACGGGATGCTCCCATCTTCCGCGGCACGGTTTACGTCACGGCATCGGGCCGTCTCGTAGCCCTTGCCGAAGTGGACCGCGGCGAGATCGTCCCCAAGCGTGTCTTCAACCTGACCGGGCTCATTGGCAGCGCGGTCCCGACAAAAGGTCACTGACGATGTCGATAACGACCGGCCGCAAGGCGGAAGTCATCAAGACATATGCGACGAAATCCGGCGACACAGGTTCGCCGGAAGTTCAGGTTGCGATCCTTTCCGAGCGCATCAACAACCTGACAGAGCATTTCAAGACGCACGTGAACGATAATCATTCGCGTCGCGGGCTGCTTAAGCTCGTATCCCAGCGCCGCCAACTTCTTGATTACATCCGGCGCATGGACGAAGCCCGCTATAAGAGCTTGATCGAGCGGCTCAACATCCGCCGCTAACGACAATTTCGCGCGCGGGAGGCCTCGCGCGCTTTTGTGGGTGGGCATAAAACGCCCGCTATCGAAGCCCGGCAATGATGCCGGCATCGGATCGGAACATCCGGTTCCCCTCCGTCAAAAAGCCAGGGATGCGGAAGCCATGGCAGGATCGCTGGATGCTATTTCAGTCCGCGGCGCAATCGCGCGAAATAGCCTCTCGCCATCTTGCTCATGGCTTTCTGGGAATCCCAAAAACCATGAGAGAAAATACAAATGTTCGATATTCATCGCGTTGAGCTCGACTGGGGCGGGCGCAAGCTCACCCTCGAGACCGGCAAAATAGCGCGGCAGGCTGACGGCGCGGTTCTCGCGACCTACGGCGAGTCGACCGTTATTGCGACCGTGGTTTCGGCCAAGGAGCCGAAAGCGGGCATCGATTTTCTGCCGCTGACCTGCAATTACCAAGAAAAAACCTATGCCGCGGGCCGCATTCCCGGCGGCTATTTCAAGCGCGAAGGCCGGCCGACCGAAAAGGAAACGCTAGTGTCCCGGCTGATCGACCGGCCGATCCGTCCGCTATTCGCCGACGGCTATCGTTGCGACACGCAGGTGATCGTCACGACGCTCTCGCACGATCTGGAGAACGATCCCGACATCGTGGCGATGATCGCGGCCTCTGCCGCGTTGACGTTGTCCGGCGCCCCCTTCATGGGGCCGATCGGCGCCGCCCGTGTCGGCTTCATCAACGATGAATTCGTGCTCAATCCGCAGTTCGACGAGATGTCCGAGAGTCAGCTCGATCTCGTCGTCGCCGGCACTGCTGACGCCGTGCTGATGGTGGAATCGGAAGCCAAGGAATTGTCTGAGGACGTCATGCTTGGCGCCGTAATGTTCGGTCACCGCCATTTTCAACCGGTTATCGACGCCATCATTCGCCTCGCCGAGAAGGCGGCGAAGGAGCCGCGCGATTTCCAGCCCGCCGATCACGGCGCGTTGGAGAAAGAGATGCTCGGCATCGTCGAGCAAGATTTACGCAAAGCCTATGCGATTCCTGGAAAACAGGAACGTCACATCGCGGTGGATGCCGCCAAAGCCAAGGTCATGGCGCATTTTTGCCTGGAGGGCGTGGAAAAGCCGGCCTACGACAAGCTTCAAGTCGCCGGTGTCTTCAAGGAGATCGAGGGCAAGATCGTTCGCTGGAACATCCTCGACACCGGCAAGCGCATCGATGGCCGCGACGTAAAGACCGTGCGCCAGATCGTTTCCGAAGTCGGTGTGTAGCCGCGTGCTCACGGCTCCGCGCTTTTCTCCCGCGGCGAAACCCAGGCGCTCGTCGTCGCGACGCTCGGCACCGGCGAGGACGAGCAATACGTCGACGCCTTGACCGGGACCTACAAGGAGACGTTCCTCCTGCACTATAATTTCCCGCCATTCTCGGTGGGCGAGACTGGACGGATCGGAGCGCCCGGCCGCCGCGAGATCGGCCACGGCAAACTAGCCTGGCGCGCCATTCGCCCGATGCTGCCGTCGCGCGAAGAATTCCCTTATACGATCCGCGTGGTGTCGGAGATCACCGAGTCGAACGGCTCGTCGTCGATGGCGACTGTGTGCGGCACGTCGTTGGCGCTGATGGACGCGGGCGTTCCGCTCAAGCGGGCGACCGCGGGCATCGCCATGGGCCTGATCCTCGAGGACAAACGCTACGCGGTGCTTTCCGATATCCTTGGCGACGAGGACCACCTCGGCGACATGGATTTCAAGGTTGCCGGCACCGAGGGTGGCATCACCTCGCTGCAGATGGACATCAAGATCGCCGGTATCACCGAGGAGATCATGAAGATCGCACTCGGTCAGGCTAAGGACGGGCGTCTGCACATCCTTGGCGAGATGGCTAAGGCCCTCACTGCGGCACGTGCCGAACTCGGTGAGCATGCGCCGCGTATCGAAACGCTCAAGATCCCGACCGACAAGATCCGCGAGGTGATCGGCACCGGCGGCAAGGTGATCCGCGAGATCGTGGAAAAGACCGGCGCCAAGATCAACGTCGAGGACGACGGTACGGTCAAGGTCGCCTCGGCCAACGCGGAATCGATCAGGGCCGCGATCAATTGGATCAAATCGATCGCCTCCGATCCGGAGGTCGGCCACATCTACGAGGGCACGGTGGTCAAGGTGATGGATTTCGGCGCCTTCGTGAACTTCTTCGGCGCCAAGGACGGGCTCGTGCATATCAGCCAGCTCGCCCAGCGCCGGGTGCAGAAGACCTCCGACGTCGTCAAGGAAGGCGACAAGGTGAAGGTGAAGCTGCTTGGCTTCGACGATCGCGGCAAGGTACGGCTGTCGATGAAAGTCGTCGATCAACAGACCGGCGAAGACCTGGAAGCCAAGCAGAAGGCGGAAGCGAGCCAGCAGCGCGATGCCGCGGCCGGCGAGTGAGATAACCCGATGGGATGAGAAAGGCAGCCCAATGGCCGCCTTTTTTATTTTCCGCGGATTACAAGCGAACTTGCCTAATCCCTGTCCATGTCGCCATTCTTGAGCGCATCCGGCTGCGGCATGGCGATGACGTTGTATCCAGCATCGACGAAATGAATTTCGCCGGTGACGCCGGTCGAGAGATCCGAGAGCAGATAGAGCCCGGCGCCGCCGAGCTCCTCGAGCGTCACGCCACGATGGAGTGGCGCATGCTTTTGCTGGAAGGCGAACATCGCGCGCGCATCGCCAATTCCAGCGCCGGCGAGTGTGCGAATCGGTCCGGCGGAGATCGCATTGACGCGAATGCGCTGAGCGCCGAAATCGACCGCGAGGTAACGCACGCTCGACTCCAAGGCCGCCTTGGCGAGGCCCATGGCGTTGTAGTTCGGCATGGCGCGATCCCCGCCGTTATAGGTCAGCGTCAGCATTGCTCCACCGTTCGGCATCAGCGCCGCGGCGCGTTTTGCGGCTTCGGTGAAAGCAAAGCACGAGATCACCATGGTGCGGAGGAAATTCTCGCGCGTTGTGTCGGCGAAGCGGCCTTTGAGCTCGCTCTTATCCGAGAACGCAATGGCGTGGATGAGAAAATCGAGCGAACCCCATTCCTTTGCCAATGCGCCGAATACCGCATCGACGGTGCCGATGTCCTCCACATCGCAAGGCATGACCAGCTTGGAGCCGACGGATTCGGCAAGCGGCTTCACGCGCTTGCCGAGCGCCTCGCCCTGATAGGTGAAGGCCATCGTCGCTCCCTGCCCGGCCAGCGTTTTGGCAATCCCCCAGGCGATCGAGTGATCATTGGCGACCCCCATGACCAGCCCGCGCTTTCCCTGCATCAACCCCGCCATGCAAACCCCACGAAATGTCATCGTCCGCGAAGGCGGACGATCCAGTAAACTCCGCATCAGGGTGAAAAAGGCAAGCCCGCGTTTATTGGATACCCCCGCCTTCCTGGGGCGGAAAAAATCAAGCGTCCAGCCGCTTGAATACAACCGAAGCGTTGGTGCCGCCGAAACCGAAGGAATTAGACAAAACACACCCGAGCGCGACATTGTCTCGGCGCTCGCGGACGATCGGCATGTCGGTAAAGGCCGGATCCATGGTCTCGATGTTGGCGCTTTCGCAGATAAAGCCGTTGTTCATCATCAGCAGCGAGTAGATCGCCTCCTGTGCGCCCGCAGCCCCAAGTGAATGGCCGGTCAGGGACTTGGTTGCGGCGATCGGCGGACATTTGGCGCCGAAGACCTCGCGAACTGCCTCGATCTCTTTCAGGTCGCCGATCGGTGTCGAGGTTGCGTGCGGATTGATGTAGTCGACCGCGGGTTTCACGGCCGAAAGCGCCATCTTCATGCAACGCACCGCGCCTTCGCCAGAGGGCGCGACCATGTCGTGGCCGTCCGATGTGGCGCCGTATCCCGCAAGTTCGGCATAGATTTTCGCGCCGCGCGCCTTGGCATGCTCCAGTTCCTCAAGCACGAGCACACCGGCGCCGCCGGCGATGACGAAGCCATCGCGATCCTTGTCGTAGGCGCGCGAGGCCTTATCCGGCGTCTGGTTGAAACCCGACGACATCGCGCCCATGGCGTCGAACAGGACCGATAGCGTCCAATCCAGTTCCTCGCTGCCGCCGGCGAAAATCAGATCCTGCTTGCCAAGCTGGATGATCTCGGCGGCGTTGCCGATGCAATGATTGGAGGTCGCGCAGGCGGACGAGATTGAATAATTCACGCCCTTGATCTTGAACCAGGTCGCGAGCGTTGCCGATGCCGTGGATGACATCGCTTTCGGCACGGCGAAGGGGCCGACCCGCTTCGGGCCCTTGCTGCGCGCAGTATCGGCGGCCTCGACAATCGCGCGGGTGGACGGCCCGCCCGACCCCATGATGATGCCACTGCGCTCGTTGGAGATGTCCTTGTCCTCAAGACCCGCATCGCGGATCGCCTGCTCCATGGCGACATGGTTCCAGGCGGCGCCGCCACCGAGGAAACGCATCGCCCGGCGATCGACGGCTTCGCTCGGATCGAGCGTGGGCGCGCCATGTACCTGGCAGCGGAAGCCGAGCTCGGCGTATTTGTCCGCGCGCACGATTCCCGACTTCGCTTCTCGCAGGCTCGCGAGAACTTCCTGGGTGTTGTTGCCGATGGATGAAACGATGCCCATCCCGGTGACCACGACCCGTCTCATGCTTGCCTCATCGATATTTGCTTCATCGGTTGCGACGACGGCGTGCGATCCACGCACTTTTTTCGGCGGATTTCCTGCCCGACAGACGAATTGGGCCACACATGGCGTGGTCTATGCAATTTCGCAAGTAGCCGGAGCCGTCCGTCATTCCGGTGACGGCATCGTGACGCAGCATGACCGCAATCAGGCGGCGCTGGGCTCTGCCGCCTGCTCATCGCGGAACAGACCGACCTTGAGGTCCATCGCCCGGTAGATGACGGAGCCATCGGCCGACAACCATCCATCGGCAATGCCGAGCACGAGCTTGGAACGCATCACCCGCTTAATATCGAGGCCATAGACGACCTTCTTGACCGTCGGCAGCACCTGGCCGGAAAATTTCAATTCGCCCAGGCCGAGTGCGCGCCCGCGGCCTGGCGAGCCGAGCCACCCGAGGAAAAATCCAAGCAATTGCCACAGCGCATCGAGACCGAGGCAGCCGGGCATCACCGGATCGCCTTTAAAATGGCATGGGAAAAACCAAAGATCGGGCTTCACATCGAGCTCCGCGCGCACCAGCCCCTTGCCATGCTCGCCGCCCTGTTCCGCAATCTCGGAAATACGGTCAAACATCAGCATCGGCGGCAGTGGCAATTGCGGACCTTCGGCGAACAACTCGCCGCGGCCGCATGCCAATAGATCCTCGTATGCGAAATTGCTCCGGCGTTTCTGCATTCCCGCCCCGTTCGCTGGCGCCGCCCGGCTGGGCGCGTAAGTCGCTTAACTAACATAGCAATCGCCCATGGGGCAAAGTGGGCATGATAGTTGCGAGCTGGTTGCAAGTGGCCCGAGGGGTCATATATGATTGCAATTGCAGTGATTTCGCGCAGCCGCATCCGCGTTGCTGTAATTTGGGCAGATCGATGAGTACGCCGCGAACGATGCTTTTTTCCGCTCCGATCGATCCTACGGTCGGCGCACGGCCGCTTGCGGGGCGGCCGACCGATCTGAACGGCTGCCCGTGGCACGACGTCAAATCGATGCTACGCGAGGTTGGCTTGCGCCCGACGCGTCAGCGCATGGCACTCGGCTGGATTCTGTTCGCCAAGGGTGATCGTCATCTGACGGCGGAAATGCTTTACGAGGAGGCGATCAAAGCCAAGGTGCCAGTGTCGCTCGCGACGATCTATAATACGCTGCATCAGTTCACCGAGGTCGGCTTGCTGCGGCAAATCGCGGTTGACGGCTCCAAGACCTATTTCGATACGAACGTGACCGATCACCATCACTTCTTCGTCGAAGGCCAGAACGCGTTAGTCGATATTCCGGGCACCGACGTGATTGTGGACAAGATGCCGACGGCGCCCGATGGTTACGAGGTTGCTCGCATCGATGTTGTTGTGCGGCTGCGCAGCAAGGCGCGCTGATCAGCGCCGCATCGGCGCTCATTGCATCCTGAATTTCGGTCGGTCCTGCACTGCGATCTGGTCCCAAAGCCAGAGCACTTATTCGATCTTTTCGTTCGGATAGACACCCCAGAGGCGTTCCTGCGCGATCCAACCGTCGAACTTATCACCGCTTATGCGGCACCACGTACCGTTGCAGCCTTTCACCGCTCCGGTCACGCCGGCCTGTAAGCGTGCGGTCACCGCGCTGTTGGTGTCGGCGGCGGCGTGCAACGGTACGAGCTCCTGTTTCGATTTTGGCGCGACGATCGCTGTGCGGCGGCCGGATAACAGCGAGTGGTAAACCCATCCTTCGGCCCCTTCCCAATCGCGGATACGCCGCCAATTCTCCGACTCGGCGGTGATTTCCACCGGCAATGCCGCCCGCGTATAAACCCAGGCCACGTCATGATCTTTCGTCGGCCCGATGCGTACATTAACGCGATCGGCTTTCAGACTGACATAACGCGGAACCGGCAGGCCGCTGGCTTGGCCGCTTGAGACCTCGCCCGCCGCAAGCAAATCCGTCACACCCGCCAATCCCGCGACTATCGCAATTACGACCGCGGCAAACACAT
Organism: Hyphomicrobiales bacterium; assembly: GCA_016210825.1. GTDB lineage: Bacteria > Pseudomonadota > Alphaproteobacteria > Rhizobiales > Xanthobacteraceae > JACQTM01. The sequence goes on along the minus strand of JACQTM010000215.1, from coordinate 7,007 downwards.
GGCGCCCGGCGCGGGTTGCGCCGGACCGCCATCTTTTACGCCCGTCGGATTGGACGGCTGCGCTCGTTTGCCTTGATGCGACCATCTGCTACAGAGAAAGGAGGCGCCAAGCCCCGCGCCGAAGAGGATCGCGACAGTGTCGGCCAGCGCGGTTAAAGAGGCCTGAACGGATCGGAATCAATGGCGCGCGCCGTTGTTGACCGAAAGACCACAAGATGCCCCACCGCAAGAAACCGTTGGTCATCGTTACTCGCAAGCTGCCCGAACGGGTCGAGACGCGCATGCGCGAATTGTTCGACGCGCAACTCAACCTTGAAGACCGGCCGATGAGCCAGAGCGAACTCGCGGAGGCCGTCAAGGTTGCCGATGTGTTAGTCCCGACCGTGACCGATCGCATCGACGCCGCCGTGCTCAGCCATTGCGGCGACAAGCTCAAGCTGATCGCTAATTTCGGCAATGGTGTGGACAATATTGACGTCGCTACCGCGCTACAGCGCGGAATTACGGTGACCAACACGCCCGGCGTGCTCACCGAGGATACCGCCGATATGACCATGGCGTTGATCCTCGCCGTTCCACGGCGGCTAGCTGAAGGTTCGACTATTCTCACTGGCGAGAACGGATGGGGCGGGTGGTCGCCGACATGGATGCTCGGTCATCGCATTTGGGGCAAGCGGCTCGGCATTATCGGGATGGGCCGGATCGGCCAGGCCGTTGCGCGCCGCGCGCGCGCCTTCGGCCTGCAAATCCATTATCACAACCGCCGCCGGGTCGCGCCGAAGATCGAAGAGGAACTCGACGCCACTTATTGGGAGAGTCTCGACCAGATGCTGGCCCGCATGGATATCGTCTCGGTCAATTGCCCACACACGCCGGCCACCTATCATCTGCTCTCGGCGCGCCGGCTGAAGATGCTGCGGCCAGAAGCTTACGTGGTCAACACCGCGCGCGGCGAGGTGATCGACGAGAACGCGCTGATCCGTATGATCGCTGCGGGAGAGCTAGCCGGTGCGGGCCTGGACGTGTTCGAGCACGAGCCTGCGGTCAATCCGCGCCTCGCCAAGCTCGCACAGAGTGGCAAGGTTGTGCTGCTGCCGCATATGGGATCGGCCACCGTCGAGGGCCGCATCGACATGGGTGAGAAGGTCATCATCAACATCAAGACCTTCATGGACGGGCACAAACCGCCGGACCGTGTGTTGCCGTCGATGCTGTAAACCAAGTCGCGCGCGCACAACCGAGCGATGATATCGGATCGCCACTTCTGCTTCGTGCCCAGAACTCATACGCCGTGTTCCGAAGCGTACCGATTCCGGGCTGACCCGGAATCGGGCTCCCCAATCATGCAAGCAGACTGCGGTCGACTTGCGATTGCAGCATGAGAAACCGTGGAGACGGGCGCTATCTAGAAGCGATTAGTAGCGCGAGCCGCCGCCATAGCCACCTTGATAGCCGCCACCATAGCCGCCTTGATATCCGTAGCCGCCCTGATAGCCGTATCCACGCTCGTCGTAATACTTCGGCTTCTTCACGATTTTCTTGATCGGCTTCTCGACCTCGACCGGCGCGACTTTGTCGGGCGTAGGCGCCTGACCGACAACCCCGGGTGCTGGGGTGTCTTGGGCCGGTGCAGCCTGTGTAGTCGTGGCGGGCGCCGGCTGAGCGGGTGTAGTCGGTGCGGCAGTGGCGGGCGCCGACTGAGCGGGCGTTGCCTGCGCATCGGGCGAGGGCACAACTTGGATCTGGCGGGTATCGCTTTGCTGTGCTGCGGCAATTCCAAGACTTGCAGCCAGCACCACAGTGGCAAGCGCTGATTTTGTAATGATCGACATGACGCTTCTCCTTCAGGAGGACCGAGAAGAGGGTGTCTGTCTTTGTCGCGCCGCGGGCCGTTTGCGTTCAAAGGAACTTGGTTTTAGCGGCCGACGGCGACGCTACACCTGCAGACTAGCACAATTGGTTCCGATTACGCGACGCATTTGTGAGGCACGGGGAACCGCCATGAACTCAATCCGGAGCCCAAAACACCAAGCCAACCGGATAGCTGAAGTAGGTTAGTCCGCTCGACATCAAAAAAGTGGTCGGTGCCGCGACTGCGGCAGCAGGACATGTGGAGACTTCAATCCAGGGCCGAGCTCCGGTCCAAGAGTACGAAACGGAAATTAGGGGTAATATCCACTCGGATAAGACCATCAATAGGGTTCATTGATCGAAAGAGTTCTGCTTTCAATTGATGCTCCCAACAGTAAGATGAATTATCCTCACTTGATCTGTAATGGTTCAGGGGCACGTCATGGCTATTTCACGGCATATTCTATCTGCCCTTGCTGGATTCAGCCTGTTGCAATGCCTTTTGTTTATCACCGGTCCCGCCTTCGCTGAGAAGCGCGTCGCGCTTATTATTGGCAACGGCGCCTACAAGAACGTCAACCGGCTGCCCAATCCGAAGAACGATGCGGAGGATATTGCCGCTGCGCTCAAGCGCACCGGTTTTGAAACCATCGTCGGCCTCGATCTCGACAAGGCTGGGATGGAAAGCACCACCATCCGCTTTGCCCGCGCCGCGCGCGAGGCTGATGTTGCGGTGTTCTATTACAGCGGCCACGCTATGCAGTTTGCCGGCATCAATTACTTGATGCCCGTTGACGCCAAGCTCACCGATGAAGCCGATTTGCGCCTCATGTCGAAGGTAGACGACATCGTCGCCGATCTTCAGCAGGCAAAGAATTTACGTATCCTTGTACTCGATTCCTGCCGTGACAACCCACTGGCCGAAGAATTGAAGCGCTCAATCGGACGCACGCGCGCGGCCGGCATCCAGCGCGGCCTCGCCAAGATCGACAGCCCGCAGGGCATGATCGTGGCCTACGCCACCCAGGCTGGACGCACTGCGGATGACGGAACGGGCCGCAACTCGCCTTACACGGCAGCGTTCCTCAGGCATATCGAGGCGGAGGAGGAAATCGGCACAGTGTTTCGCCGGATCAGCGCGGACGTTTACGATGCGACCAAACGTTCACAGCTTCCCGAGCTCTCGCTTTCGCTGATTGGCGAGTTTTATTTGAAGGGCCGACCGGCAAACACTGCCACTGCGCCGGCGAAATCGACTGAGATTGCGGCGCTTCAGGAGCGGCTTCGGACGATGGAGGAGCAGCTCAAGAAGAAAGAAGCGGCTAATGTTGCCGCCGTTACGCCGCAGGTCGCACCGGCCACGCCGCCGTCGCTGCTAAATCAGGCCACGGCCGGGAAACAACCTCTAAATACCTTAACCGGTAAATATGAACTGAAAATTCTTGAAACAAAGTTTCCAGATAAAACTATCCACGCGGCGATTGGAACTGCGCACATCGCGTCTGCTACAGGCAGATGTTTTGTCTATATTCCGGTCGACGTACCGGGCGGGCGCGTATATTTCTATCTCACCGACTATATTAAACCGGATGGAAGCAAGGAATATTCTGAACTCAATCTCGTATTTCAAAATATTAAAATTAAGACTGTCTCGATCATGTCAGGTGGCAGATCCTTTGGCATGTACATTAAAGACGACGCCGCTTGGAGTAGTAATGCAGCTGAAGAACGCGATTTGTTAAAGAGCATGGCCGCAGGCGCCACAACTGAAATCTTGATGGATATCGCAACGGCCAGAAATATTCGCCGGTCAATCGACGTAAACGCACTGCAAAATGCAATTGCAAGTAAGAGTAGGTTTTGTCGTGTGTGATTGTTCTGATCAATCTGCATCGACTGTCGGGGGTGAAATTTTAGTTTTCCGAAATGTCTACTATGGGGCAAAACCTGAACTAGCGGCACGTGGTGCGCCATGTCCGCTTCTAAGCCGCCTCCGGAAATGCGGAGGGGCCAGTGATACCGACAGCAGGCTGGCGCTGCTGCGACGTATTGGTTCGGCCACAGTCGAGAGCGGTATCGACATGAGTGAGAAGGTCATCATCAATCTCAAACCCTTAATAGATGGGCATAAATCGCCGAACCGTGTGCTGCCGTGAATTAGGCTCAGCACCGATCATGCGGGCTGGGTCAATCCAGCGTAGAATTCAGGGATTGATTCTCCGGGAGGCATCCATGCGTGCATTCATTGCGGGCGTGGCGGGTGTCATGGCGGCGGGAATCGCGCCTGCGCAAGCGGCAGGACCGCTCTCACCCACTGAGATTCAGGAAACATTCTTCAACGGCAAGCCGTTCACCGCCGCGACCCCAGCCAAGGTGAAGTTCAAGATGGTGTATGCGCCTGACGGTAAGGTAACGCGCGAGCCGATCGGCAAGGGCGGTGTGAAAGGCGAGGGAACCTGGACGCTCAACAAGGAAGGCTTCTGCACCAGCTGGAAGAGCGGAAAGCCCAATTGCTTCCGCCTTCTCACCAGCGGCAATAACCGATGGTCGGTGATGCAAGGCGCGACTGTGATCGCGATCTGGACGAAGTAACCCGCGCGTCAGACGTGGCTTGAAAGATCCACGATCGTCGGGCGCTCGCCATTGAGCGGGTTCTTCGAATCCCAGCCATAGGCAACGGTTTCGAAGCGCATCGCGCGTGCATCGACCATCAGCAGGCGGCCGACCAGCCCTTCGCCAAAGCCCACGATCTCGCGAATGACCTCAAGCGCCATCATCGAGCCGATAACGCCTGTGAGCGCGCCGAGGATGCCGGCTTCCGCGCAGGCGGGAATGCTGCCCGGCGCGGGCGATTCCGGAAACAGACACCGGTAGCTCGGGTTCGGGCGTCCATCGCGGCCGCGCTCATGCGCTCGGATCGTCGTTAGCGAGCCGTCGAAGGTTCCGACCGCCGCCGTGACCAATATCCTGCGGGCAAAATAGCACGCGTCGGAGACGAGATAACGGGTGGCGAAATTGTCGGAACCGTCGGTGACGATGTCGTATTGACCGATCAGATCGAGGGCATTCGCGGCTGTAAGCCGCAAGGCATGAGTATTAATCGTAACATGGGGATTGAGCCGGCGGATCGCGGCGGCGGCGCTTTCGGCCTTGGCCGCCCCGACATCGGGGGTGCCATGGATCACCTGGCGTTGAAGATTTGACAGCGAAACCTTGTCGTCGTCTACGACACCGAGCGTTCCGACACCGGCGGCGGCAAGATAGAGCAAAGCCGGCGCGCCAAGCCCCCCGGCGCCGATGACAAGAACGCGCGCGCGCTTAAGCGCGGCCTGGCCTGGTCCGCCGACCTCGCGCAAGACGATGTGGCGGGCGTAACGCTCGATTTCGTCGGCGGTTAGCATCGATATAGAGTTCCTCGCCGGGGCGACCCATGCGACCCTATGGGCAAGCGGTCAAGCCCTTGGCCAAATGGCCCCGTAGTCATATGGTTGCGACGGGTCATGTTCGGCCCGCGTGGCTATCTCGGATCATGCGGACAGTGACATGCGTATCGCCTGCGCGGTGTTGATTTTTGTTGCGGCAACTTTGTCGGCCTCGGCCGAGGATGATCGCTTTCCGAGCCCGGCCAAGTCGCAACCAGCGACCGCCGCAAAGGAGAAGCCCGCCAAGCCGGCCGCGAGCAAATCGGCAAAGCAGGCCGCGACCAAAAAGGAAAAATCGGTAAGAGATAAATCGTCGAAAGACGATGACGGCGCCAATGCCGCGAATGCGAATTCCGCCACTCCGCAGGAGCCTCCCGCCACCATGAAGGAGCGCATCGGCTGGCGTCTGATCGAAGACCCGGTCACCCATATGCGCCTCGGCTTGCCCGGCAAGCTTGTGCCGCAGAGCGCGGACAGCAAGACCGGCAGCCGATGGATGTCCGCGCGCGGCGAGGTGCAGATCGAAACCTTCCGCGTTGCCGGTGCCGGCACGACGCTTGCCGGCGTCTTCGAGCAGCAGAAAAAAAATCCGGCCAATCGTCGAGTGGAGGCCAACAAGCTGAACGCGGATTCCTTCGTGCTGACCGGGCTGCAAGGCCTGAAGAATTTCCATGTCCATGCGCAGTTCAAGAATGGCGAGGTACGCGGGCTGACCATTCTTCACGATCAAGCCATGGAAGGCATCATGGCACCGGTAGTCACCGCCATGTGGGGAGTCTTTGTGCCGTTTCCGGACTACACGACCGCGGGGATTTCCAACCCCTATCGCCGCAAGGTGGAATACGGCACCGGCATCGTCGTCAGCGACACCGGGCATATCGTTACCGACCGGCGGCTGGTCGATGGATGCAGCGTCATTGTCGTCGCCGAGCATGGCAACGCCGATCGCATCGCCGAAGACAAGGCTGCCGACCTCGCGCTCATTCGCCTTTACGGTGCGCGCAATCTCAAGCCGATAGTACTCGCGCCCGAGGGGCCGAAGGGTGCGGAACTTACACTTGTCGGTATCGCCGATCCGCAGGCTCAGGCTGGCGGTAGCGCGGTCACAACGGCAAGCGGCCGTCTTGGCAACGGCGGTGCAAATACGATCGAGCCCTCGCCCGTGCTCGGCTTTGCCGGCGCGGCGGCACTCGACGCGCAAGGCCGCATCGTCGGAGTGGTCAGCGAAAGAACGTCCGTCGTCGCGGGGCCGACACCGGCATCTTCGCGCGCCGCACTTGTGCCGGCGGCAATGATCCTGAAATTCCTCGAAGAGGCGAAGGTCGTCAATGCCGGCGGCCGCGACACGATCGCCGCGGCGAAAACCGGCGTCGTTCGCGTGATCTGCGTGCGGAAATAGCGTTTCGCACACGCCTTCAAGGACGAATATTCCGCTTACCTGTTCTTGAAGTTGGGTGGCCGTTTGGCCACGAAGGCCGCCATTCCTTCCTTCTGATCCGCGGTCGCAAACAGTGAATGGAAGACGCGGCGCTCGAAGCGCGCGCCCTCGGCAAGCGAAACCTCGAAGGCGCGATTGACTGCTTCTTTCGCGAGCATCACCGCCGGCAGCGACATCGCGGCGATGGTTTCGGCGATTTTCATCGCCTCGTCCATCAGGTTCGCGGCCGGCACCACGCGTGCGACGAGGCCCGCCCGCTCCGCCTCGGCTGCATCCATCATGCGGCCGGTGAGGAT
>JACQTM010000214.1 GCA_016210825.1 Hyphomicrobiales bacterium | reverse complement strand
ATCGTCCACGGCGTCGCAGTTGAACTCCCTCCCGACTTCGTAGTGACCGCGTCGCAGGTGGGCGATATAGGCCTGGGTCTCGGGCTGGTCATGCTCGGCGGTGACGCCAATCTGCCGCCACTGGTCGATCAGGAACACGCCAGTCGGTGTATACGGCATCGGGACGTTGCGGTTGAGGAACTTGAACTTCAAGTCTTTCACGCCCGCATCAGCGAGAAGCTTTTTCGCTTCAGCGCGGGCCTTGTTAATATCCTTACCCCAGCCTGGATAAGACACGAGCTCTGGTTCCTTCGCCGCGAGTTCGTAGCCCGGTCGCAGCACACCGCCGACATGGCGAACGAGCGCGATCTTGGAGAGTGCTTCCGCGCCCTTCCAGCGATCGATAGCAAGAGACAGCGCACGGCGCACACGGGCGTCGTCGAACGGTTTCTTCTGCGTGTTGAACGTCACCACCAGGCTGCAAATCCAGGGTGACTCCTGAATCACGATCTTGTCGCCGAGTGCCGCCTTGAGCTTGTCGCGATCCGCCGGGGAATGGCCGCGGAACTCCGAAAGCACTTCGCCGGCCTGCAGCGCGTTCACGCGCGCCGCGGTATTGGTAATGAAGATTGCGCGATAGCCGTCGAGATATGGCTTGCCCTTCTCGAAATAATCCGCGAACCGCTCGCCGACCCAATGCGAACCGGCGGCATGCTCGACGAACTTGAACGGTCCCGTACCGAGCACGTTCTTTTCCGGGAATTTCGGGTCCACCTTCAGCTTCGCAGCGCTGTAGATGCAATCCCACGGCGAGGCAAAATTAGTGAGCATCGAGGCGTTGCGCGCCTTCAATTTGAACACCACCGTTTGCGCGTCCGGCGTCTCAATTGAGGCGATGTCGGAATACGCCGCCTTACGGATCGACCGCACGCCCGGCGCCGGATTGGCGATGCGCTCATAGGTCGCCTTGACGTCAGCGGAGGGCATGGCCGAACCGTCGTGGAACTTGATGTTCGGCTTGAGCTTGAACGTGTAGGTCAGCCCATCCGGCGCCACGGTCCAGGATTGCGCCAGATCACCCTTGACCTTTGGATAATTCGGCTCGTCGAACTTCAGCAGCGTGTTGTAGTGCGGCCGGACCGGGTGGATGAATGCGAAGGATGTCGCCGCGTGGCAATCGTAATCCGGCGGCTCGGCGCTGACGGCGAATTTTAGAATGCCGCCTTTTTTGGGCGTTTGGGCGTCAGCGGTACCGGTCGCCAAGGCGAGCGCGGCTGCCGTAAGGATGATAGGTCCCAATCCCTGTTTCATGACATTTCCTCCATCATTGTCCTGATTTGTTTCACTTTTCTCGATCTTCTTGTCTTCCCAATTTCAAATCTTAATGCACGCGGCATAGTGGCCCGGCCGCTTCTCAACGAGAGGGGGCACGATCTGGCTACACTCCTGGCTGGCGAGAGGGCAACGGGTATTAAAGACGCATCCCGCCGGCGGCGCCAGATGACTAGGCAACTCGCCCTTGATCAGTCGAGGCTCACGGCCCTTTTCGATCGCCGGATCGGGTATCGGCGCTGCGTCCAGCAGCACCTTGGTATAAGGATGCAGCGGGTCTTTATAGATCGCGTCGCGGTCGGCGATTTCCATGATCCGGCCGAAATACATCACCACCACGCGCATCGAAATGTGGCGAACGACCGCAAGGTCGTGCGCGATGAAGAGGTAGGCGAGACCTAGGCGCCGCTGTAGGTCCTCGAGCAGATTGATAATCTGTCCCTGGATCGACACATCGAGCGCGGAGACCGCTTCGTCGCAAACAATGAAAGTGGGCTCCATCGCAAGCGCGCGCGCGATACCGACGCGCTGGCGCTGGCCGCCGGACAATTGGTGCGGATAACGTGCCGCCATTTCAGGCCGCAACCCAACTTGTTCGAGTAACTGCGCAATACGCTCTTGGATTTTCTTTGCGTCCGGCATCAACCGGTAGACATGGATCGGCTCGCCGACGATCTGGCCGACTGTCATGCGGGGATTTAGTGATGAGTAGGGGTCTTGGAAGATCACTTGTATTTTGCGGCGAACGGCCTTGAGCTCAGCCGCCGTTGTCTTCGCAAGATCAACGCCCTCAAAATGAATTTCGCCGGATGTCGGCTCTTCCAGCTGCAAGATCATGCGGCCGACTGTGGTCTTGCCGCAGCCCGATTCGCCGACCAAGCCGAGCGTCTCGCCCGGATAAATGTCGAAGCTCACGTCCTCTACGGCGCGAACAGTGCCGCTCGCTCCACGCAGGCCGCCTCTGACCTCGAAGTGCTTGGTTAGATGGCGTACCGATAGGAGCGGCTCGGTTCTCATTATGTCTGCGGCTTGCGTACCCGGGCCGGCGGCGGCCCAGGCGATCTTTCCGGCGGCAATCTCCTCGTGGCGGTGGCAGCGCGACAAGCCGCCGGTATCGGTCTTATAGAGCTGCGGCTCCTGATCGCAGACGGGAATGCGATAGGGGCAGCGCGGCGCGAAACGGCAACCGGGTAGTGACACCGCCGCGTGCGGCGGTAAACCTTCGATAGTTTCGAGCTTTGTGCTGCGCGGCCGATCAAGCCGCGGTACCGAACGCAAGAGACCCATGGAGTAGGGGTGACGCGGACGATGAAACACCGCATCGGCTTCGCCTTGCTCGACGAGGCGGGCGGCATACATCACGACGACACGGTCAGCGTAACGCGCGACCACGCCGAGATTATGCGTGATGATAATGAGTGCGATGTTGAGCTTGTGCGAGAGATTTTTCATCAATTCGAGAATTTGCGCCTGGATGGTGACGTCGAGCGCGGTCGTCGGCTCGTCCGCGATGATGAGCTTGGGATTGCAGGCAAGCCCAATTGCGATCATCACGCGCTGGCGCATGCCGCCAGAAAACTGGTGCGGGTATTGATCGAGGCGGCGTTCGGGATCGGGAATTCCGACAAGTCCCATTAGTTCGACGGCCCGCGCGCGCGCCTGCGCATCGTTCATCCCCATGTGGATTTGCAGCGGCTCGGTGATTTGCAGCCCGATCGTAAGAATCGGGTTGAGCGACGTCATCGGCTCCTGAAAGATCATTGAAATGTCGCGGCCGCGGATTTCGCGCATTTCCTCGTCGTTAAGGTCGAGCAGGCTCTTGCCGTCGAAAGTGATGTGGCCCCTCGGTACGCGGCCGGTAAGCGGCGGCAACAGCCGCATGATCGAGAGCGCCGAGACAGACTTGCCGGATCCGGATTCGCCGACGATGGCGACGACCTCGCCGGGATCGATATGAAAGCTCAGGCCCTCGACAGCGCGCACGACGCCGCGCGACGTCAAAAAATGGACGTGAAGATCCTCAACCCTCAGAAGCGGCGAAGCCCCCTGGCTACGGACACTTATTGGCTGCATTTCCGCCCGTTTATTCAAGCACAGACGCCTGATTTTTCTTTGTTTTCCCGAAGTGAGGCTATACCCGATCGAGGTTGGAACGACTACCTTGAAAACACCGGCGGCACTTGGCCCGCCCGTGAAAACCTTCGGTTAGACTGCGTAAAAATGCCGCAAAAGCGACATCGGCGGCCCCGAGGTGGATTTGATGAACACATCATTTTTCGGTGAATTGCTGCAGACGATTTCCGACCGTGGCCGCTCGCTGCTGGATCGTGGTCGGGTGCGCCGCGGCGAAGCGGGAGCGGAGAATCTCGCGGAACTCTGCGAGGAATTGCTGACCGGGCGTGGCGAAGCTTCGGGCGTGGCGCTCGCTCGTGAGATCCTCTCCCTCTATTCGGAATTGACCATCGGGCCGCGTATCGCCTTCTTCGAAATGCTGGCACACCGCTTCGGTCCCGACCAGACACGGCTTACGGAAGCGATTGCTGCGTGGCAGGCCGCTCCCTCCGACGAGACCGCCGCCGCGGTGCATATCGCGGCTGAGCCGCGGCGGCAGGAATTGCTGCGCCGGCTAAATCTCGCGCCCGGCGGCACAGCCGCGCTCGTGCGCATGCGCGAGCAGTTGATGGAT
>JACQTM010000207.1 GCA_016210825.1 Hyphomicrobiales bacterium | reverse complement strand
TTCGACGCCGGCGAAGGCGCGCGCGCGAAAAGTGGATTGCTCCGTCGCGGTGACCGGGAGCGAGCCGCCGCTTTCGACAAAGGCGTCGTTGTGACCGTGCGAGCCGTCAATACCGATCTTCGGCACAACGCGCCAATGGCCGCTCGACCAGTAGTAACTGACCTCGCCAACCGCGCCGGAGATCTTCGTGCCGTAGCTCGCGGAGATCGGACCCCCGCCGTCGGAGCGATGCGTATGGATATCGCCGAAGCCGTGAATGAACGCGATCGAGAATGTCCAGGGTCCGGAATCGATGCTACCGTTGAGCCCGATCTGGGTGAGATCGACAGTCGCGCGCTGCGCCACCACCGGAAGGTTGATCTTGGTATGTCCCTGATCCACTGACATGCCGATATTCACGCCCGGCGCCAGCGTGTAGCCGAGGCCGGCGATGCCGCCATAGGACGTGCGCTTGTCGCCGGTGAAAACGTTTTGCGCGCCGGTGCGCGACCACAGTCCATAGCCCTCCGACCAAAAGCGCCAATGCGGATCACGCTGCTCCGACGCGCCGCCGCCGCCGGGGTTGAAGCCGCCGGGCGCGAAGCGGCCGGTATCCGATTGATTGGCGAGATCGCGCAGGAATTTGTTGGTGAGGTCGAACACCGAATTCGACGCCGCCATGTTGGCGTTGCCGATGTTCGACGACAGTGTGAGTGGGCCACCGCCGCCGCCCTGGGCGCCGGCCATGTCGGGGGTGAGGACGACAAACGTTAACGCCGCGGCTGCAATGAGGCCACAACGCACGACGCCGCGCAAAAACCTTTCGCGGCCGTGCCGCATAGGCGCTTGAAATAAAGACATTACGCTCGCCCGCCTGTGCGCCTCTTAAGGGCGCTGCAAAATTCAAACCGTCAGGCCCCGATACCGAAGCCTAAACCACAAAGCCTATGTCAGAATCACCCCACGCGCCCAATCGCCGAGGCCTTTCCGACGATTTTATCAGGGCCGGACCGGCCGCCAACAGCAAAACCCCGCCGTTGGACAAGGGCGGGGCAAGGTGTTGCGCAATTATCGCTGCGGATGGATCAGCCTTTTCGGGCTTATTTGGGTGGCTCGCTGCTCACACCGGTTGGGACGGCGAGGCTCGATCCGACTGCACCTAACCGTCCGCACGAACCGGTCGGTTCGCCACCGCGTTCAATTCGACGTCGTGGCCTTGCACTTCTTCTTGTCGACGGCCGGATCGCAGAACCGCTCGGGGGCACCGATCGCACGCGCCGAGCCGGGCAACCCGCCGGGCCGGGTGAATTCCGGCCGGATCGGGGAGGGGCCGATGCCGCTTCCGCCGGTGCTCGGATTGTTCGGTCCCTGCGCCAGCGCGGAGGTGTCGCCCGCAACGGCAAGTCCGCCCAGCAGCGTCAGCGCCGTCAATAATGCACGTGCGTGAATTGCCATGATGGTCTCCTCAATGCCTGCGGTTGCCATGGAGACAACACGCCTTGTCATTAGTCTCCCGCCGCCGCCCAAGGTTCACTCCGGGCCATTCGGCCACATCGGGAATTGCCTTCATTGCCAATCGCCGGAATACTCGCGCCCGGCTTGCCCAAGAATACTGCAAGTCGCGCCGTTTAGCGCAAACATATGGGGGCCAATCGTGCCGACGATCCGACACTGGTCGGTCAAATCATTATTCACCATACTTGTATCCTGCGTGGCGATCCTCGTAGCGCCGGCGCGCGCCGCTGAACCGATTAAAATCGGTTTCACGTTGCCGATCACCGGTTCGCTCGCGAGCGCGGGAAAAGGCGCCGCCTTCGCATTTGACGTGTGGCGCGATGACGTGAATGCCAGGGGCGGGCTGCTCGGCCGCCCGGTGCAGTTCGTCAGCTACGACGACCGCAGCGATCCTTCGCTTGTCGCGGGCTTCTATTCCAAGCTGCTCGACGCCGACAAGGTCGATCTCGTGATCTCATCCTACGGCGCCGAGCAGATCGCAGCCGCGATGCCGCTCGTGACCGAGCGCAAGTTGCTGTTCATGGCCTTGTTCGGCGCGCGCGCGAACGATCGCTACAATTACGATCGCTATTTCCAAATCGCGCCCAATGGGCCGGCCGCGGCGCTCTCGTCGTCGCGCGCCTTTGTCGAAACCGCATGGACGATGCAGCCAAAGCCGCAATCGATAGCGATCATTGCCGCCGACGCCGAACGGACGCGGGAGATTGCCACAGGTGTGCGTGAGGCGGCGGGCGTGCTCGGGCTGAAAGTCATCCGCGACAATCGCTATTCGCCACGGACCGTCGATTTCATTCCCGTGTTGCGCGATATCATGGCGATGAACGCGGACGTCATTTTTGTGGCATCCAACACGCCGGATAGCGTTGGCATCCTTCGCGCCGCAAACGAGATCGGCCTGCAGGCGAAAATGTTCGGCGGTGCGATGGCGGGACTGAGCCTCGCGGCGGTCAAGGTGCAGCTTGGTCCGCTGCTCAACGGTGTCGTTGCCTTCGACCTCTTTGTGCCGGAACCAACTATGCAATTTCCCGGTGTCGAGGATTTCCTGCGCAAATACCGGGCGCGTGCCAAGGGTGTCGCCATTGATCCGCTCGGATTATTCGTGCCGCCCTTCGCCTATGCGCAGATGCAGATACTGGAACAGGCGATCACTGCTGTCGGCGGTTTCGACCAGGCCAAGCTCGCGGCGCATATCCGCACTGCCGCATTCCCGACAATTGTCGGAGAGGTCAAATTCGGCGCGAACGGCGATTGGGAAAAACCGCGTTCGCTCCTCGTTCAGTACCAAGGCATCGCCGGTCATGATCTCCAGCAGTTTGGCGAGCCGGGAAAACAGGTCATTCTTTATCCCCCGGACCTCAAATCGGGGCGGTTCATTTATCCCTTTACGGGTGCGAAGAAATAGCAGCATCGATCGCCGAAAGGCGCCGGTCATACCGGCGCTTGATTTTGCCATGCCACCTCGCCAACTGGCCGGCTGGCCGCTGTTAAAAACGCCCCCGGGCGGCTCGACTCTTGTGCCAATTCAGCACACAATCTCCTGCGCAATCCGGCGGATAAGCGATTCCGCCTGCGGGATAGTTTATCTCACCGTCGCTGATCATTGGCGGCCAAACAGGGGGTTTAGATGAGGAAGTTTCTGTTCGTTGTTGTGGCGCTGATCGCGGCACTCGGCATGATGAGCCAGAGCGCGGAAGCGGCCAAGAAGAAGGCCAAGGTTGTTGTGACCCCGTCCCCATGGGCGTGGACGTGGCCTTGGACCGTTCATGACCCGAGGCTTGCGGGATCAAACTTCGTCGTCGGCGCGGGAGCGACCGGCCTCTATTACGGCCTGCGCGGCGGACATAATGGCACCCGTCACGGCTGGCATTCGAGCGGCGCGGCTTATGCCGGTGCGTCCATCGCGTGCGCGGCGGCGTCGCCGATCATCGGCACCCTCGTCGTCAATCGCCAGTTGACACGTCGCGAAGTGCTGGTTTCGACGGCGAATTGCGCTTTGCCCATCATCGGCGGCTGGATGGTTAATGCCTGGATCGACAATCATCCCGAGTGGGAATGAGTCGACCGACATTGACGCGGTGCGCTGACTTGGAGCCCTGACCAGGGCGGGGTTTTCCTTGAACAAAAAAAGCCGGCCGCGAGGCCGGCTTTACTGTTTCCAACTGTCCGAGCCGTCGGTCGTTTCATTGCGTTGCGCGGCTTCGTCATAGCCGTGGCGTGCGCTGTAGAAGACGAGGGCCATGAGCCCGCAGCCGACCACGATTGAAAAGAAGATGCCAAACCCCATGGCCAGATAACCGGTGGCCGGTAATGGCGGGCCTTCGATCGATCTCCAGGCCCATGCCGCCCAAATGACCGCGGCGGCGAGCAGCGCGAAAAGCAGAACGACTACGGCATATCGGCGCATGGCACTTATATGGGGCGGCGGCACGCGCGCTTATTTGGCCGCGCGGCGCATGCACCGGACACTGAGCGCGATCTAGTTCTTCGCCTGCGCCTAGGTGGCGCTCGCGCTTTTCGCAGCCTTGGCGGGTTTCACCTTCGGCGCGTCGGTCGCCTCCGCCGGAGCGGGCGTGGAAACGGCCGGACCCTCGGCCTCCTCGACGGTGAGACCGCGCCGTAACGCACCCTTGAGCAGCGAGACCTCGCGTTGCAGGCGTGCGTGCTCCTTACGCGCGGCTTCAAGGGCGCCTTCGGCCACGGCGCGTTCCATTCGCTCGCGCTGCAGCGTTGAGTTGAGGTCCTCGATACGCTTCTCGACCGCGGTATTGCTGACCTGGATCTCGGCTTCGAGCGCACCGACCCGTTCGGTCAGCGCTTTGATCTTCTCCTCGGCGCGGATCAGCGTGGTGTCGCGCGTCTTCAGCGTCTTCGTCAGCGTACTGTTGCGATCGATTAACGCGGCACGGCCCTGGGTCAGATCGGTGATCTGCTGTTGGTGCGATTCGTGGCTATTCTCCAGATGACGCACTTTCTTTTCAGCGGTATTGCGGGCGATTGTCGCTTCCACCGCCTTGCGGTCGAAGTCGCGGACCTCCTCGGTGCGTGCGATCAGGTTCTGGCGAACTTCGGTAAGCAGTTTCTCCGCGGTTGAGGCGCGCGATTGCAACGAGTCGATCCGCATAGCGAGCGTGCTGGCTTCCGTCTTGTGACGCTCGTTGGCCTCTTCAAAAGCAGCCCCGAGCCGGTTGCGCTCGGCATCAGTCTCGGCGATCCGTGTTTCGACCTGGCCGAGCCGCGCACGGGCGGCGGCCAGCGCGTTCTCGCTCTCATTAAGGCGGCGTGAAAGCCGGGCGACTTCGCCCACCGTCTTGTCGAGCGAGGATTGCAGCGACTGCTTCTCGTCCTCGAGCAGCACGATGTTCTCACGCGCTGCCGCGATCTCGGCCTCGAGTTGAAGTATCTTTTTGTCCGCCGCGGTGATCTGATCGCTATAGGAACGATTGTCCTCTGCCAGCACTAAGCGCTGTGCGCTTTCCTGCCCAAGGCGGCGTTCCAGGTCGGCAATCTGGGTGCGCTTTGCGGCAATCTCGTTGGTCTGTTCAACCTTGCTGCTTTCCAGGCTGCGGACGGTTTGCTGGGTGAGTTCAAGGGTCTCGCGCAACCGCTCGTTGTCAGCCTCGAGCGAGGCGGCGCGCTTTTCGGTCTCGTAGAATTCGGTACGCAACGTGTCGAAACCGGCGCGTGTGTCGGCCAACACATTGCGCAAGCCGATGTTTTCCGACTTTTCCTGCTCAAGCGCGCGCATCATCTTGCTTACGGGCTCGACGATACTGCCGACGGTCTCCTTTAACTCGTCGAGCTCGCCGATTTTACGCCCGGCATCGACAAGCAAGCTGCGTAATGCCTCGTTTTCCTCACCAATGCGGCCGCCGATCAGCGAAAAACTCTCCTCGCTCACGGGTTCGGGTGCGCGGTCAGCATTCGGCTCATTCCTGGTGCGCGGGCTTGGCTGCGGGTATGCGGAGAAATCCTCTGCTGACTCAATGCGTTTGCGCCCGAAAAGATGGGAAAATTTACTCATCCAACGCTCCCCCGAACCAAACTCGCCTAATGGCGCGCCGCAACCCGCTGCACGTTAACAAATTAGTAGGACTTGCGGCAAATCTAATACTTCCGCGGGTTCCAGCCTGGGGACGAAATCCTCGTTAACCTTAATTGTGTGACATTTGTAGCGCGATTTTGCCGCTCCAAGCATCGGCGCAAACTTTTTGCACTGGCGTCGGCCCCACGCTAGCAAAGGGCGGCATGGAAACGCCCACCGATCGGTCCGAACTGCACTCCGAGCATACCTATAGCTATCGGCCGTCACTGCTCGGCGCGCCTTGTGAATTTCGTTTGACCCCGACCGCGCTGGTCTGGCAGGCGGGACGCCTCGACGGCCGCATCGCCTATCGCGACATTCAGGCGGTGCGGTTGTCGTTTCAGCCGGCGACGATGCAGAACTATCGCTTCATGACCCAGATTGCGTCGCGTACAGCCCCCAAGCTCAAGATCTTCTCAACAAGCTGGAAGAGCATGCTCGAGCAATCGCGGCAGGACGACGGCTATAGCGGCTTTATCGCCGAGCTGCATCGCCGCCTTGCTGCGGCAGGTAGCAAAGCCATATTTGCCGGTGGCACAAACCCTTTCATCTACTGGCCGAGCGTAGCTGTCTTTGCGGTCATGACGATCGGCTTCGCGCTGCTCACGGTGCGGGCCTTGCAAGTTGGCGCGTGGGGTGGTGCGGCGTTTGTCGGCGGTTTCTTTGCGTTATTCCTTTGGGAAATCGGCGGATTCCTGCGCCGAAACCGGCCACGAATCTATCGACCCGATGCATTGCCACCGGAGCTGTTGCCGCGCTGAACCTCGTTACGCCGGCCGCACCACCAGCACCGAGCATTTCGCATAGCGAACAACATGACCCGCATTAGAGCCGAGAAAATAACTGCGCATCGCCGGTCGGTGCGAGGTCATGACAATGAGGTCGGCGTTCATTGCGCGCGCTTCTTCAAGTACCTCATGATAGATGCCACCCTGACGCACGACGCTCGATGCCCGGCTGGAATCGAGGCCGCTTTCCTGCACGATGATCGCGAGCGCCTCTTCGGCCGACTTACGCTGCTGCACGTCGAAATCCGGCGGCACGTATTCGGCGAGCATCACTGGTGTCATCGGCAGAACGTTGATCAGGCGAATCTTTCCATTCGACGTTCGCGCCAGGGCAACGGCCGTCTCGATGGCGGGCCTGGCAAGATCGGGGTCGCCGAGATCCACGGGCACAAGAATCTGTTTGAACATGGCACGCTCCCTCCCATGCGCTGCCGGACGGTCATATTGCCACTTCCAGGACCCTGCGTTGAGGCCGCTTTCATCACATCAATCGATCGTGGCCGCGAGCGCGCGGGGAACGATGAGACGGTCGAGGCGCCCCGTGCTCGGGCGCAGGCGGCTCCAGTCGTCAGCTGCGAAATCGATCACGGCGAGCGCGGCCGTCGGGAATTTGTCCTGTAGGCGTTGCCGCGCCTGCGTGTCACCGCTGCCCACAAGTGTCAGCGCAAGCGCCTGTAGGCCGGGATTGTGTCCGACCACGAGCAGCGCTTGGACCTCGGGCTGGGTCTCGCCGATCACCTCGAGGATCGCCTCCGGACGGGCCACGTAGAGGCGGTTGTCGAAAACGGTATCCGGCCGATCGGCGAAGGCGGGTGCGGTGAACGCCCAGGTCTCGCGGGTGCGCATCGACGTCGAGACCACGACGGCGTCCGGGATCAGCCGGTGATGCGCCATATAGACGCCGATCAGGGACGCAGCCTCGCGCCCGCGCGCATTGAGCGGACGGTCATGGTCGCGCAGCCCCGATTGTGCGCGATCGGATTTTGCGTGGCGCAGGAGCATCAGTCGACGCATGATAAACACCGTGCGAGGATCGTTGCTAACGTCGCAGCAAGCATCGCCTTATCGATACCGGCAGTTTAGCATGTCGAAACTCCGACATTGTCCATTTCAAATCCATTCATGAGCATTGCCCAATGAAAGAGATCGATCCCGCGATCTATGGATCGAGCTGGTTTGCCGCAACGATGTCCGGCAGCCGGTCGCGCCCACGGTTGACCATCGATATCGATGTCGATGTTTGCGTCGTCGGCGGCGGCCTTGCCGGGTTAACGGTGGCGCGCGAGGTGGCGCAGCGCGGCTGGTCGGTCGTAATCCTCGAGACGCGGAGGATTGCCTGTAATGCGTCGGGGCGCAACACCGGCTTCGTGCTGCCAGGCTTCGCACAAGGTATGGATAAGATTGCCGCTCGCATCGGGCTCGATCATGCCAGGGAATTATGGGCGCTCTCGCGCAGGGGACTCGATTATGTTCATCGCACGATACGCGACGGCAAACTTGCGGGCGTGCGGGACGGGGAAGGTTGGCTCGCAGTCTCAAAACACGACGAACCGGAACGGATTGCCGCGGATGTCGATCTGCTCGCGGGCTCGTTTGGCGCCAATGTCGAGGTATGGCCGGTCGAGCGCGTGCGCGCAACGCTCAAGAGCGAGCAATATTTCCAGGCGGTAAGCTATCGCGACGCCTTTCTCATCCATCCGCTCAACTATGCGCTGGCGCTCGCCAATGCGGCGGAGGCTGACGGCGCGCGGATATTCGAAGAGACGCCGGCTTTGTCGATGGATCCGGCTGGCGTGCGCAAGCGCATAACCACTCCGGGCGCGCGCATTCGCGCCGCCCACGTCGTGCTCGCGGGTAATACCCATCTCGGCGCGCTGATGCCGCGGCTGGCTGCAACGCTGCTGCCGATCTCGACCTACATCATTACCACCGCGCCGCTCGGTGAACGGCTCGCCGGTGCGGTGACCTATGGCGGCGGGGTGAGCGATACCGACTGGGCCGACAATCATTATCGCATCGTCGGCGGCGACCGGCTGATGCTGTCGGGCCGCATGACTACTTGGTCCGGTAATCCCAAGCGTTACGTGAAAGGGCTCGCGGGCGACATCGCTCGGCTCTATCCGCAGCTCGGCCCGGTTGAGATCGAATATGCCTGGACCGGCATGCTGGGCAATGCCGTCCACCGGATGCCGCAGATCGGCGAAATGTCGCCTGGGCTTTGGGTTGCAAGCGGATTTGGCGGCCATGGGCTCAACACCACGGCGATGGCAGGCGAATTGATTGCGCGCGCAATCGTCGAGGGCGACGATACTTGGCGGCTGTTTGCGCCCTACCAGCTGGTGTGGGCCGGCGGGCTTTTTGGCCGTGCTGGCGCGCAGACCCGCTACTGGACAAACCAGGCGCGGGACGGATTGGCGCGAAAACGCGACGCTTGGCCGGTGACGTTGCCACAATTCGCAGGCGCGGCAATGGTCAATGCTACCATGCGTTTCCTTTCGTCGATCGCGCAGCGGCTCGGTGCGATTGCCGCCTCGCTAACCGGCCGTCGCGCCAATTAATGCATTGATCAATGAAGCATTTCCGGCCGCACGCCCCATGTGATTGGACGTGCCGGTGTGTTATGATTCGGCTCGAACGGGACAGGGATGGGGCCATTGCGTCATACGCATTATCGGGCCGCCATGTTCGGCATTACGGCCCTTTTCTTGGGTGCCTGCGCGCAGACGCAGACGACTGGCACTGACGGTCAAATTGTCACGGGCTTTATCGCTAAGCCGACCACCGTGATGGTGAGCCAATTTGATTTTGCGCCGGAGATCGTTATTGCCGATCGCAATCTCGTCGCCCGCGTCGCACAGGAAATGAAAGGCAAGCCGTCGGCGGCAATCAAGGCTGAGACCGCCCAACGCGTCAGCAATGTCATTACCGAAACTGCGATCGCGGCATTGCGCGACGCTGGCTTAAAAGCGTCGCCCGGCAGCGTGGACATCGCGCTGGGAGACGAGCCAACGCTCATCATCACCGGCCGTGTTCGCGGTCCCGAACCGGCAAAAAATGCAAAGAGCAAGAGCACTACATTTAGCGGAGTCAAGAGCCCGACAGTTGCGGACGTGCAACTCACGCACATGTCATGGGCCGGCCGCAAGAACATCCTCAATTTCACAACCGAGCCGGGCGCGAGATCGGCACCCGTGCGTGGCGGCGCCGCCGGAGGAGGATCGGAAAAGCTCTCCCCGGACGTGGCAGCGCTGGCGCGCCGGATTGGCAACGATATTGCGAGCAGGGTCATCGCGTTCGCCGGTCAGCACGGCTGGGTCAGGGATGCCAGCACCGTGACGCCTGTGACACCGTCGGACTCATCGTCGCAAATATAAACACGTCGGCGATCCGCGCGCCGCAGTCATGCATAGGCTGGCTTCGCGGCCGTCCATTGGCATCATGTCGCCATCGTGCGGCGCGTCCTGCTACGAATGGTTAGCTGGAAAAATTACGTTTATCTCGAGGGTCATTAGATACAGATTCCGCGGCGCTGGTACGATCACGCCATCCCGCCGACAAAGCCCTCGTTTTTGTCGTCGTGAATAAGTGAAATGCGCACGCCGCCGCGACAAAAACGATCTTGGCAATGCAGGGTGTATTCCACCTCGTCGAGATAGAGGTTGCTAAATCCCTCTTGTGTGATGAGTTGCGCCGGCGTCTCGTAGCGAGCGAGACCGCAACGTTTGCACACAACTTCGATAGCCGTCGCGGCATCGAGATCGGACAGCTTCAAATCCGTTTTCCAGTTCACCAAAAGTCCTCCACGCGGGGAATCCGGGTGTAACTGATTTTGCCCCCGGCATAGCCGCCTGGCGGCGGCGTCCACGGCCCGATGCTGACGAGCGTGCGCCCGTATTTCCGGTTGAGCGCGTCCATGGCCGCAGTCGCCTTTTCGCACTGGCGACGCTTCTTGTCGTCATTGAGCAGGATGTCGAGCTGGCGTTCTTTGGCGGGCGTGAGCTCAAGCAGCGTGACGCCGAGACGAAGAATCCGTGCACGGCGCGGCAAGCTTCCCCGCGCGTTAGCCCATAAACCTTCCAACGCCGTCAGCACGGCCTGATCGTCGTGCACCGCAGGCAGCCATGCGCTGCGATGCACGGAATCGTCACCCATTAATTCGAGCCAAAGCCAGACGCGTCCCGCATTCCACCCATCGCGCCGCATTCTGCGCGCCGTCTTGATCAGCAGCAGCCTGGACGCCGATTTTGCATGCTCGGCCGTGCGGTAATCCGGCGGCAGCACGCGGCCGTGGCCATACATCCCGCGCCCAGAGGCCGGCGTTTGCACGTCGTAACCGTGCAGCGCGTACCACAGACGTTCGCCGGTCACGTTGCCCCAGAGCTTGCGCATGTGCTTGGGCTGCGTGGCGAGCAGGGAAGCGATCGACGTGATACCGAAACGCATCAGCCGTTGCTCCATGCGTCCGCCGATGCCGGGAATGTCGCGCAAGGTGAGTTTGAGCAGCGGCCCCGGCATGTCGTCCGGATGCCAGACCATATTGCCGTTCGGCTTCCCCGCCTTGCAGGCCATCTTGGCGAGTTGCCGATTGGCCGCAAAGCCAATCGAGCAGGTGATAAAAGGGCCGATATTGTCGGCAACACGCTTCTTGATGCGCAGGCCAAGCGCACACGGATCGCCGCGTTCGGACGGCGAAATACGGCAAGTTAATTCATCAATCGATTTGACTGCATCGATGGGAATGACGGCGGAGATTTCCGACAGCAGCGTATTATGCGCGCGGCGGTAGAGATCGGGCGACTGCGGCACGAGAATAATATCGGGACAACGCTCGCGCGCTTCCGCGATGTTCATCACATTCTTAACGCCGCGAAGTTTTGCTTCCCGCGAGCAGGCGATGACGCAGGTATGCTCCGCATCCTTGAATGGCACGACGCCGACGGGTTTGCCGCGCAGGTGCCGATGCGCCTGTTGCTCGACCGACGCAAAGAAGCCGTCGAAGTCGATATATAGGCGTTCGATATCGGCGGGACGGCGCATAGCTTCCCTCCTTGCCTGGGGGGAAGCGATGAGAACATAACGTGAACAAGAGAGTCAACGCTTAAATCAGCGTTCTTCTCGCCGCGTCATGCAAAGGCCGCGTCAGCGGCCGTCCCGTCTCGTCATGAATGCCAGCCGCTCGAACAAATGCACGTCCTGCTCGTTCTTGAGCAGCGCGCCGTGCAGTGGCGGGATCAGCTTTTTCGGATCGCGCTCACGCAAGATTTCCGGCCCGATGTCCTCGACCATGAGCAGCTTGAGCCAGTCGAGCAATTCGGAGGTCGACGGCTTCTTCTTCAGGCCGGGCACCTCGCGCACCTCGTAGAACAGCTTGAGTGCCTCCGCCACGAGGCGCTGCTTAATGCCGGGGAAATGCACCTCAATGATCGCGCGCATGGTGTCAGCATCGGGGAAGCGGATATAGTGAAAGAAGCAGCGGCGCAGGAAGGCGTCCGGCAATTCCTTTTCGTTGTTTGAGGTAATGACCACGATCGGGCGGCGGCGCGCCTTCACCGTTTCGCCGGTCTCGTAGACAAAGAACTCCATGCGGTCGAGTTCCTGTAGCAGGTCGTTCGGGAACTCGATATCAGCCTTGTCGATTTCGTCAATCAGCAGCACCGGGCGCTCGTCGGCGACGAAAGCGTCCCACAGCTTGCCGCGCTTGATGTAGTTGCGGATGTCGCGCACGCGCTCATCGCCAAGCTGGCTGTCGCGGAGCCGCGAGACCGCGTCGTATTCATAGAGCCCCTGCAAGGCTTTCGTGGTGGATTTGACGTGCCATTCAATCAGCGGTGCGCTGACGCTTTTCGCGATCTCGAGCGCGAGCACGGTCTTGCCGGTGCCGGGCTCGCCCTTGACCAGCAGGGGCCGTTCAAGCGTGATCGCGGCGTTGACCGCAACCTTCAGGTCGTCGGTCGCGACATAGCCTTTGGTGCCTTCGAAGCGCATTAAAACTCCGTAAAGGACAGGCGACACTAGCCACGGTTCTTTGGGTCCGGCAAGGCGCATAATTGGCTTACTTTCGGACACGAAACAGTCGCGCGAACGTGACCCGAATTGAAGTCCAACGCTTGTCGAAATCGGCTAACAACAGCCCATATCTGGCGCACGAAACATCGTATGCAGGAAACCATGAAGCGCATCTTCGCCTCGTTTCTTCTTTCCGCGACACTTGCCGGCGGCGCACTGGCGCAGCAATCGGTGCCGGCCGGACAGACCGCGACCGCTATTTTTGCCGGTGGCTGCTTCTGGTGTACGGAAGCTGACTTCGACAAAGTGCCGGGCGTCGTCAGCACCACGTCCGGCTATACCGGCGGTAATGTCGCCAATCCCAACTATTATCAAGTCTCGGCTGGCCGCACCGGACACACCGAGGCGGTTGAGATCGGCTACGATCCAATCAAGGTGACCTACAAGGAATTGCTGGACAAGTTCTGGCGCAGCATCGACCCGCTGGCGAAGAACCGGCAATTCTGCGACGTCGGCTCGCAATACCGTACCGCGATCTTCTATCGCACCGAGGAAGAGCGAAAACTCGCGGAAGCCTCCAAAAAAGATGTGGAAGCGAAGCTGAAGAAGAAGGTTGAAACCGAAATCGTCGCGGCCGGCTCGTTCTATAAGGCCGAAGACTATCACCAGAATTTTTATCAGAGGAATCAAACCAAATACAAATTCTACCGCTGGAATTGCGGACGCGACCAACGGCTTGAGGAATTGTGGGGTAAGGCCGAAGCGAAGGGCTCATAGGAGACACGAATGAACAACCGTCGTAGTCTACTAACGTTGCTTGCCGGCGCGACCGCCGCGTTCGCCGGATATCGACTGTTCCGTGGAGACAATGTCATGGCCGATACCGCCGAAAAGACCTTTGAGGTCGTCAAGTCCGACGCCGAATGGCGGCGGCAGCTCGATCCGATGCAGTATAACGTGTTGCGCAACCATGGCACCGAGCGGCCGGGTTCGAGCGCGCTTAACAAAGAGAAGCGCAAGGGCACGTTCGTCTGCGCGGGCTGCGATACCCCGTTGTTCTCCTCGGAAACGAAATACGAGAGCGGCACCGGCTGGCCGAGCTTCTACAAGCCTCTACCGAACGCGATCGGTACGAAAGAAGACAACACATTCTTCATGCGGCGTACGGAAGTGCATTGCCGGCGCTGCGGCGGCCATCTCGGCCACGTCTTCGACGATGGCCCGGCGCCGACCAACTTGCGTTATTGCATGAACGGCGTCGCCATGAAATTCGTGCCGGAAGTCGATAAGCCGGCCTGATCGAAAGCTGCCAACTAAAGCCATTGCAGATGGCCGGGGTTAACGACCCCGGCCATTCTCATTTGCGGCGCCCGGCAATTCCTGCCGCCACCCGGCAGTTCCGCCCGGTGCGGAGTTGGCAGGCTACTCACTAATGCATTGAAAAGCCTACGGAACGCCGCTGGCATGAGCCTTGCGACGGACCAGCCGCATTTGCGGCTAGGCTCTTCGTCCGGACGGCCGCCCGGACTTGTGGAGGTTCGTTATGGGTATCTTCGGCGCTCTCACCACGGCGGTGACCGGCCTGCGCGCGCAATCCTTCGCGCTGGAAAACGTATCGGGCAACATCGCCAACTCGCAGACGACCGCATACAAGCGCGTCGATACGAGCTTCGAAGACTTGATCCCCGACGCGCCGGTGTCGCACCAGAAGTCCGGCAGTGTGATTTCACTGTCGCGCGGAAGCAACAACGTGCAAGGCGACATCGAGTCCGCTTCGATCGGCACGTTCATGGCGATCAACGGCGACGGCTTTTTCGTTGTTCAGCGGCCGGCCACGGTCACCGACAATCAGCCGGTTTTCGTCGGCATTGAGCTTTATACACGGCGCGGAGATTTCCAGCTCAACAAGTATGGCATCCTGGTCAATGGCGCGTGCTATTTTCTCGAGGGTATCCCGGTG
>JACQTM010000206.1 GCA_016210825.1 Hyphomicrobiales bacterium | reverse complement strand
TCGGGATCAGCTAGATCTGGCGCATCAAGAAACCCGCCGAATGTTTCTACAGTAAGGCTCGCGGGGTCGAGACGACCCGCCGCAGCTGCCTCGGCGATACGGCGTGCTGCGCGCGCAATTTCCTGGCGCGCTCCGTAATTAAAGGCGACAACGAGTGTGAGATGGTCGTTTGTCGAGGTGAGTTCTTCCGCCTCATCAAGCATGCGTCGAATGTCGGGTTCGATGCCATGTCGCTCGCCGATGACACGCACGCGTACGTTGCTTTTATGCAGCTCGGCAAGATCGTTGCGGATGAACCGGCGCAATAATGCCATCAAATCGCGAATCTCAGCTTGTGGCCGCGACCAATTTTCAGCGCTGAACGAAAAAATCGTCAAAATGCGTATGCCAAGCTCGCCGGCGGCACGAACAGTCTTCCGCAACGCCTCAACGCCACGGCGATGCCCCTCGGCTCGCGGTAAACCGCGTTCAGACGCCCATCTGCCATTACCATCCATGATGATGGCGACATGACGCGGCACCTCGTAGACAGCGGGTTCCGCGATGTCTGCGTCGGGTGCAGGACTTTCGGAGCTTTTCGCTGCCATCGTTACACCGTGAGTATTTCTTTTTCTTTGGTGGCGAGCGCGTGGTCGACATCGTGAATCATCTGATCGGTCGTTTTCTGTATCTCCAGCGTAAAGCGCTCATGATCGTCTTGACTGATCTTGTGGTCCTTTTCCAATTTTTTGATTACGTCAAGACCGTCACGGCGAACGTGGCGGACCGCGACGCGCGCAGCCTCGGCGTATTTATGCGCGACCTTGACCAGCTCCTTGCGTCGCTCCTCGTTTAGTTCGGGGATGCGCAGACGCACGACCTGACCCTCGGTCTGTGGGTTGAGTCCGAGATTGGCCGCGGTTATCGCCTTTTCGATAGCGTGGACCATGGATTTGTCCCAGACCTGCACGCTGATGAGTCGTGCTTCGGGCACGCTGATGGTGGCGAGCTGATTAAGTGGCATCGACTGTCCGTAGGCGTCGACATGCACCGGATCGAGAAGATGCGCCGAGGCGCGTCCAGTTCGTAGGCCAGCAAATTCCTGTTTCAGAACTTGAAACGCCCCTTGCATGCGCCGCTTGAGTTCGTTGAGGTCATGCGTTGTGGCTACCATGGTTGCCCCTCGAAGCTCCAAATTGATCGCCGGCTCAGCTATGCAACCGACCGGGTCAGGGTGCCGACAGCGTATGAACCATTACGGCTTCATTCGCCCACGATAGTTGCGCGCCCCTTACCGCGCAGCACCGCCTCGATCGCGCCAGGCTCGGCGATGGAAAATACAATGATAGGCATACGATTTTCTCGAGCAAGCGCGAAGGCCGTGGCATCCATCACTCTCAGATCCCGCGCGATCGCCTCTTGATGCGAGAGCTTGTCATAGCGTTTCGCTTTCGGATCGCGTTTTGGGTCGGCGCTATAGACACCGTCGACATTTGTCGCCTTAAGGACAGCTTGGCACCCCATCTCCCCGGCACGAAGAACAGCAGTCGTATCGGTCGTGAAAAATGGATTCCCCGTGCCACCGGCAAAAATCACAATCTTACCGTCTTCGAGATGCCTGAGAGCCCGTTGCCGCTCATAGGTTTCGCATACTTGGGGCATGGTGAGCGCCGACATGGTTCGTGCCGGCGAGCCGCTTCGCTCGATGGCGGCCTCAAGCACGAGCGCGTTCACCACAGTTCCCAGCATCCCCATTGCGTCGCCGGTCGCGCGCGACACGCCATGCATCTCGATTTCGGTGCCGCGTAGAATATTACCGCCGCCAACCACCACGCCGAGTGTAACGCCGAGCTTCCGCGCCGCGGCAAGGTCCTTGGCAAAGCGCTCGATTGTAGGTTGATGAATACTGAAACCTTCAGGACCCCCCAAGGCCTCGCCGGAGAGCTTGACGATGACTCGCCGATAAACCGGGTCAGCCATATTGCGATCGCTCCATCGGATCGCCGCGGTTTACGCTTACGATTGCCCGGCGGCCGCCGCGACATCCGCGGCAAAATCGGATTCCTGTTTTTCGATTCCTTCACCAAGGGCATATCGCACGAAGCCCGTGATCTTGACCACACCGCCAACCTTGCCCTCGGCTTCCTTCAATGCCTGCGCGACATTCTTATCAGGATCGTGGATATAGGGTTGATCGAGCAGGCAGACCTCTTTGTAGAAAGTCTTCAATCCAGATTCGACGATTTTGTCGATTACATTGGCAGGCTTACCCTGCGCCTGGAATTTGTCGGCTAGCACGTTCTTTTCGCGTGCGACGATAGCGGGATCGAGGCTAGCTGCGTCAACAGCCTGCGGATTTGCGGCCGCGACGTGCATGGAGATCATGCGTCCGAGTGTTGTCAACTCACCGGCCTGTCCGTTTGACTCCACACCGACAAGAACGCCGATTTTTCCCAATCCGTCCGTCACGGAATTGTGCACATAGCTACCAACGACACCCTTGCCAACGGACAAGCCCGCCGCGCGGCGCAGGCTCATGTTTTCACCGATCGTGGCAATAGCAGACGCAATTGCATCGGCGATGGTAACGCTGCCAGCCTTTGCCGATTTGATCTTTTCGACATCGGCGCCAGAGGTTAGCGCGGCTCCCGCGATCATCTTGACTAGACCCTGGAATTGTTCATTGCGAGCGACGAAATCAGTTTCGGCATTGACTTCGACGACGACGCCTTTCGATCCAGAAATAGCAATGCCGATCAAGCCCTCGGCAGCAACGCGGCCGGCCTTTTTTGCGGCCTTGGCGAGCCCCTTCTTCCGCAGCCAATCGACTGCAGCCTCCAGATCGCCATTCGTCTCCCCGAGCGCGGCTTTGCAATCCATCATGCCCGCGCCGGTCTTATCGCGCAGTTCCTTGACCGTTTGAGCCGAGATATTTGCCATTCGAAAGTTCCGGATTACGGCGTGAAGAGTGCGCAGACGGGCGCGGTCATGTAAGTTATTCTGCTTCCGCGGTCATCTGCTTCGCCTGCGTTACCCAACCATCGACACGGCCGGGCAAGCCAACCTCCTCGCCGACATTGTGCGCGGCGGTGGGGTTGAGTTCGGCAATTTGCCAGAAGTGAAAAATTCCAAGATCGTTGAGTTGTTTTTCAATGGCCGGCGATACGCCGGTCAGTTTCTTTAGGTCGTCAGCAACACCGCGTGGACCGGATAATGGTTCAAAGCCAAGGCCATCGGTTTTTGCCGGTAGTTCCTCGACGACTGGATGCGCAGCAGCACCGATATCGACACCGCGCTCACCCTGTGAGCGAGAAATCCCGTCGATTGCAGCTTTGGCGATCAAATCGCAATAGAGGCTGATCGCCCGGCTCGCGTCGTCATTGCCCGGTACGACAAAGGTAATGCCCTCGGGATCGCAGTTGGTATCGACGATAGCCGCGACCGGCAGCCCAAGACGCTGCGCTTCCTTGATCGCGATATCTTCCTTGTTGGTGTCGATGACGAATAGGAGATCTGGCAGCCCGCCCATGTCCTTGATGCCGCCGAGCGAACGGTCGAGCTTGTCGCGTTCGCGCTGTAGGTCGAGGCGTTCCTTCTTGGTGTAACCACCGGCCTCATTCGAGGACAACATCTCTTCGAGCTTGCGCAGTCGTGAGATCGAACCGGAGATCGTTTTCCAATTTGTCAGGGTACCGCCGAGCCAGCGCGAATTGACATAATACTGCGCGCATTTCTTTGCTGCTTCGGCGACAACGTCCTGCGCCTGCCGCTTGGTGCCGACGAAAAGGATGCGGCCGCCTTTGGCGACAGTATCGCTCACCGCTTGCAGTGCGCGATGCAGCATCGGTACGCTCTGACCGAGGTCGACAATATGGATATTGTTGCGGGTTCCGAAGATGTATTCCGCCATCTTCGGATTCCAGCGGTGGGCCTGATGGCCGAAGTGCACGCCAGCCTCGAGCAGCTGACGCATCGAGAAATCGGGAAGCGCCATTGTCATTCTCCGGTTTGTCCGCCGCGGACCCGTGAGCCCTTGCGGGCCACCGGACGGCTCATAGCCAAGATCCGCGTGTGAGATGGCGGGGCTTATAGCCGCGCCCCCTCGCGGAAGCAAGGATAACGGCCAAGTTCGCCTAATCTGCCCCGCTACCGCTTCTCGGCCTCGGGACCGGACCGAATTGGGCCCGTCTCCTTGAAGGGCTTCTCCTGCGCCGATCGTAGCAGGGTGCCCGCCAAATCATTCAGCGACGGCCGCGGCAGGGCGGAAAACGGCACTGGGCGGGTCACATCCATCGCGGCAAGGCCAAGCCGCGCAGTGAGTAAACCGTTGAGGACGCCCTCGCCCAAACGGGCGGACAGTTTTGCGGCAAGCCCATGGCCAATGACCTGCTGGATCAGGCTATCGGTCACCGCCATCCCGCCGGTCACGGCGAGATGCGAGACGACATGACGGACTAGCCGCGCAAGCCCAAGCATGCCCGGCCGCGAGCCATAGAGGTCCGCAAGCTTACGAATCAGTGCTAGCCCGTTAATGAGCACGAACAGCATATCGATAGCCGCGCGCGGGCTAATCGCCGTGACAATCGACACGCGCTTTGCCGCCATGCTGATTAGGCGCCTCGCTTCATCGTCGAGCGGCGCCATCAATTCACGTTCGGCCATTTGTACCAAATCGCGGCCGTCGATGATGTCATGGCGATGGCTTTCGAGAGTGGCACGCCCGCGCGCGAGGCGTGGAATGGTCCGTGTTACTGCAAGGAGATCGCCGACAACGGCCTGGCCCTCGGCGCGGCTGTCGCTCGCGACTGCCGATGCAGCACGCTGGCGCAGAGCATCCACGGAAACAAGACGAACCAAGCTCATCGCTTCGCGGAGCGCAATGGCACCAAGCGCGAGCGCGGCAACGATCGCAAGCAAAAGCCCTAGTACGCCAAGCGCCTGCGAGTGGTTGAACAGATCCTCGATCAACTTGGTGACGGCAAGTCCAAGTCCTAGTGTTAGAAGACCGAGCGTTGTGGACCAGAATATTAAGCCCCAGCGCAGCCACCATCGCCGCACCGGCTCGGGACGAGGTGGAACGACGACCGGAAGCTCCGCCTCGGGTTCCGGTGTCACGACGACATTGGCAGTGGCGCCATGGGCTGGCGTTTTCATCTTTGTGACGCGTACCTGCGGATCATCGAGCGTGTAGGCAACGGGCTTGCGGGGCTTCGTGGGCATGGTCATTGCAGGTGGTCTCCGATCAGGAATTGCAACGCGCGGTCGAGGCGAATGTGCGGTAGTGCTGGCGCACCTTCCGGACTGGCCTCCAAATGTGGCGGGCGAAAGCGTAGAAATCGCAGATCGGCATGGTCGCGCACTGCTACGGCGCCGCCGGATGAGCTCGTTCCCGGACGCAGCAATACGTCCGGATCATCGGGAAGATCGCCGGGAAAGACGGCGACCTCGGTCTCGCCGTCAACAATTTGTCCGGCGACGCTTTCGCCGGGCTCGGCGATGCCGACAATCGATGGCAGAGACTCACCATTGCGTCGCACTTGTGCTTCTCGAGTCGCGCGTACTGCGGCTAACGCAACCACGTCGATTTCTGCGCCAAGCATCTCGGCACGATTGGCTGTGCCTTCGACTATGCGTTTGAGAAATGCCTCGAGGCGGTCGTGACTTGCATGATGCAGGTGATCGGCCTTCGTCGCGGCGAACAACACCTTATCGGTACGCGGTCGAAATAAAGCGCTGACAAATGTCTTTTGGCCAACATTAAAACAATCAAGGATTTCGCGAAGGGCATCTTGCAGATCGTGTACGGCGCTGGGGCCGGCGTTGAGGGCCGCCATCGCATCGACCAGAATAATTTGCCGATCGAGGCGAAGGAAGTGCTCGTTGAAGAATGGACGGACAACCACGTCCTTATAAGCTTCATATCGCCGCCGCATCATTGCGCAAAGTGAGTCTGGCGGATATTCGCGATTACCAAGTTCGAGCGGAGCGAAGGTAAGCGCGGGCGAATCTGCGAGATCGCCAGGCATTAGAAAACGGCCCGGCGGCAGCACACTCATAGCAAAACGTTCGTCACGGCACGCGCGAAGATATTTGGTAAACAATCTGGCCGCAGCGATTGCCGTATTTTCGTCTGCCACCGCGGCGGGATCGATCTTTGCAACGATCTCATGCCATTCTTTGGCGAGCATTGCGCGCGGTGCATCGCGTGAGCGTTGCAGGCTTGCTGTAGACCATTGTTCGTAGTTCAATTCGAGCAAAGGAATGTCGAGCAGCCATTCGCCTGGATAGTCAACGATATCGAGGGTCAGCGTGCGGCGCGCGCCGTTCAGCGACTGGTAATCAATGACGACGCGAAGCTCGCTCATCTGACGGGTTGAAGCCGGCCATTGGCGTTCGTCGACCAGCGCACGCACGTGCTTCTCGTAATCGAAACGTGGCACCGCATCGTCGGGTTGCGGTGCAAGTCGCACGCCAGCAATGCGTCCGCTGGAATAGGCATCAAACACGGGAAACCGCCCTCCCCGTATCAGGCCATGCACCAGCGCGGTGATGAACACGGTCTTGCCTGCACGGGACAGGCCTGTAATGCCGAGTCGAATGGTCGGGTTGACAATATTCTGGCCGAACTCGACCAACGCACGGCCAGCTAATCGCGCCTGATCAACAACGCGAAAGATGGAAGCAATCACGGCAGGTCGGAGACGGCCAAGCGGATCATGGCCATGACTTAGTTATCGAAGTGTCGGAGGCAAGCGGTGCGTCTGGTTGCGACCCGGATTACCGGCCGAACAATCCATTCATCAGAAGGTGCATTGGCCCGATCACCAGAACGGCCTGAGCAAACAGAACCAGCCCAAAATAGATGCGCGGCGGCAATAATTGCTGTGGCTTGTCGCCGGGGCCAAAGACCCAATTGATGTTTTCCTCGGGTCGCGTGAATGCGTAGGTCAACGAAAGCACGATGCAGGTAAGTGCCAGCTGAAACCAAAGGGCGCGAGCGTCATAGCCAAAGCTGTACAAGAACCATATCAACGTGGGCGGCAAAGCGAGATGGAACAGGGACACCGCCCGGATCCAAAGAGGCAAGCGTCGATCGAACATGTAGCCGGTAATGCGAAGCAGGCGCCCGCGGCATAAAAAATCCACGGTCCAGGCCAATTCGAGCGGCAGGACACCGATAGCTGGCATGCTCGCCAGCAAGCGATTCTCGGTAATAACCGCTAACGCCGTGCAGGCCAGTGCGAAATCCGACAGCCAAAGAAAATTCGCAAGGCCATAGGTACGCCAATTGACGACGACAACCACCGGGATTGCCGATGCGTAGGCAATCTTGAGCCAGAGCGGAACCAGAACCTCGGTCGCCATATCACAGCGACTGAACGTCAATGACGCCCGGCACGGCCTTAATCGCGCCGGCAATTTGCGGAGACACTTTGAAGTGGCCCGGCAACTTTATTTCGACCTCGGCGCCACCATCGAGAATGAGCACCATGCTGACGTCGCCTTCGCCCTTGCCTTCGAGACGTCGTGAAATTCCCTCTAGCGGCGCGATCGAGCGTATAAAAATGCGCATGCCCTTTTGCATCTTAGCTGTGGCTTGATCGAGTGGTTCGACCGACTGAATGCGCGCGCGCACCTCGTCACCTTGAGCTTCCGCCGTGAGGAAGAGCAACACGGCCGCGCCCGGCTCCAGAAAATCGCGATATTGCTGCAGGCCTTCGGCGAAAATAACCGCCTCGTAGTGACCGGAAGCGTCGGACAATCCGATGATCCCCATCTTGTTTCCAGTCTTCGTACGGCGCTCCGTGCGCGAGATCACAGTTGCCGCGGTGCGTCCGGCGTTCGCACCCGCCCGAACGGCTCGCGAGAAATCCGTCCAAGATTGTACTTGCATGCGCTTGAGCGCTGACGCGTAGTCGTCAAGCGGGTGTCCTGTAAGGAAGAATCCGACCGCGTCGTATTCACGGCGCAATTGCTCCGCAGGTAGCCACGGTTCGACCGAC
The DNA here is from genome assembly GCA_016210825.1 of Hyphomicrobiales bacterium. GTDB lineage: Bacteria > Pseudomonadota > Alphaproteobacteria > Rhizobiales > Xanthobacteraceae > JACQTM01. The sequence continues at coordinate 2,340 of JACQTM010000206.1, read as the reverse complement.
GACACTGCTAGCACTTCGCGACTCGCCGAACCGCTAAACAGTTCGTTTTGGCCGACAGTGGCAACCTCATGTGCCCGTTGCGCGGCGGCCAGCATTGCATCGACAGCGGCAAATGCGCGGGCGCGGTTTGGTTCAAGCGCGTCGAGAGCGCCGGACGCAGCCAGGCTTTCGAGGACACGTTTATTAACCGCACGTGGATTGATGCGGCTTGCGAAATCAGCGAGATTTAAAAACGGTTCTTTATCTCGTGCGACTATGATCGCCTCGACCGCCTGAGCGCCGACACCTTTGAGTGCGCCAAGTGCGTAGTGGATTCTGTTGCCCTCGACCTCGAATGCTAGCCCTGAGCGGTTGACCGAAGGCGGCACCACTTCGATCCCAAGCCGCTCGGCCTCTTCTCGAAATTCAGCAAGCTTATCGGTATTGCCCATATCGAGTGTCATCGACGCCGCCATGAATTCGACAGGGTAGTTAGCTTTCATATAGGCAGTCTGGTAAGCGACCAGCGCATAAGCCGCTGCATGGCTTTTGTTAAAGCCATATTCAGCAAACCGTTCCAGCAAATCGAAGATCGCCTCCGCCTGTCCGCGCTCGACACTGCGCTCCGTGGCGCCTGTGACAAAATCCGCGCGCTGCGCCCTCATCTCGCTGCGAATTTTTTTGCCCATGGCGCGGCGCAGTAGATCGGCCTGTCCCAGCGAGTAACCGGCTAGCAATTGTGCGGCTTGCATCACCTGTTCCTGATAGATGATGACGCCGAACGTCTCGCGAAGGATGGGTTCGAGTTTAGGATGGATATAGTCCGGCTTTTCCATACCGTGCTTGCGGGCGCAATAAGTTGGGATATTCGCCATTGGACCAGGGCGATAGAGGGCGACGAGTGCGATAACATCTTCGAAGCGATCGGGTCGCATGTCGAGCAGTGCGCGGCGCATGCCCGCACTTTCCAGTTGGAAGATGCCGACCGCTTCCGCCCGCGCCAACATTGCGTATGTATTCGCATCATCGAGCGGAATGGCCGATAGATCGAGCTCAATGCCTCGGCGCTTGAGCAGATCAACGGCCCGTCGCAGCACGGTCAGTGTCTTCAAGCCGAGAAAATCGAATTTCACCAGTCCCGCCTGCTCGACCCATTTCATGTTGAACTGGGTGACCGGCATGTCGGATTTTGGGTCGCGATAAAGCGGCACAAGCTCGGTAAGCGGCCGGTCGCCGATGACAATACCTGCGGCATGTGTTGAGGCATGGCGTGTCAATCCCTCAAGCTTGCGCGCTATATCGAAGGCACGCCGCACGATCGGATCGCCATCACGCGCCGCCTGAAGCCGTGGTTCGTCATCGATGGCGCGCGAGAGCGAAACCGGATTGGTTGGGTTTTGCGGCACGAGCTTGCAGAGCTTGTCCACCTGCCCATACGGCATCTGTAGTACGCGGCCGACATCGCGCAGCACGCCGCGCGCCTGCAACGTGCCGAAGGTGATGATCTGCGCCACTTGATCACGGCCGTAGCGCTCCTGTACATAGCGGATTACTTCGTCGCGACGGTCTTGACAGAAGTCGATGTCGAAATCCGGCATCGACACGCGCTCGGGGTTGAGAAAGCGTTCGAACAAGAGCCCGAAGCGGATCGGATCGAGATCGGTGATGGTCAGGGCGTAGGACACGAGTGAGCCCGCGCCCGAGCCACGCCCGGGACCAACAGGAATATCGTGTGCTTTCGCCCATTGAATAAAATCCGCCACGATCAAGAAGTAGCCTGGGTACTTCATGTTGGCGATAACATCGAGTTCGAACGCAAGTCGCGTACGATAGTCCTCTGCGCTGTGTCCGGGCGCGAGACCGTGCATGGCAATTTGCCGCTCGAGGCCCGCCTGTGCACGTTTTAACAATTCCGCAGCTTCGTCGACGGCGCCCTTTGCGGTCGAAAACCGCGGGAGAATCGGCGCGCGCGTCCGTGGACGGAATGCGCAACGCTGCGCAATCTCGACGGTCGACGCGAGTGCCTCCGGAAGATCGGCGAACAATGCCGCCATTTCGGCGCGCGTCTTGAATCGGTGCTCGGGTGTAAGCTGCCTGCGATCAGTCTCAGCGATCAGTTTGCCTTCAGCGATACAAATCAGTGCATCATGGGCTTCGTAATCTTCCGCGTGGGCGAAAAATGGCTCGTTGGTGGCTACAAGCGGTAACCCTTTCGTATAGGCAAACTCGATCAGCCCTAGGGCGCTAGCGCGCTCGTCCGCCATTCCATGGCGCTGCAGTTCAAGGTAAAGGTGGCGATCGAACAACCTTAACAGCTTTTCAAGGCGCGCCGCGGCGAGTTCTTGCTGACCGCCGACGATA
>JACQTM010000205.1 GCA_016210825.1 Hyphomicrobiales bacterium | reverse complement strand
TCGCTGGTCTCGCGCTTGCGCATGCCCGCTATGGGTCGGGTAAATTTACGCTTGGACAATTACTCGCGCCGGCAATCCGGCTCGCGCGCGAGGGATTTTTTATCGACGGAGACGTGGCGGACTCACTGCCGGGCGCGCAGACGCGGTTTGCGCGTTATCCGTCATCGGCGAAGATATTTTTGCGTGACAACGGCGTTGCGTTGGCAGCCGGAGATCGGCTGATCCAGACGGATCTCGCCAACACGCTGGAAACGATCGCACGCCAAGGGCCACGGGCGTTCTACGACGGCGCGATTGCAAAGAAGATCACCGAAGCCGTGCGTGTGGCGGGCGGCATCATGACCGCCGAAGACTTGAAAAACTATCGGGCAATCGAGCGCAGGCCGCTGCGCGGGAGTTACCGCGGCCATGCAATCGTTTCCATGCCGCCGCCGTCGTCCGGCGGCGTGCATCTGATTGAGATGCTGAATGTCCTTGAGGGATTCAATTTACGTAATCCCGGCGCCGGCAGTCCGGAAATGTTGCATCGCATGGTCGAGACCATGAAACGTGCCTACGCGGATCGCGCCGAGCATCTTGGCGACGCCGATATCGTTCCGGTGCCGGTCAAGGGACTGATTTCCAAGCGCTACGCAAAGGAATTGCGCGCCGCGATCGACCTTGACCGTGCCACGCCCTCGCGCGACATCCGCGCCGGCAGCCCGGCCGCGCACGAAGGCGACAACACGACGCATTTTTCGGTGATCGACCGCTTCGGCAATGCGGTCGCCAATACCTATACGCTTAATTTGAGCTATGGCCTCGGGCTGGTTGCCGATGGCACGGGAGTTCTTCTCAATAACGAGCTCGACGACTTCGCCGCCAAGCCGGGCGCGCCGAATGCATTCGGGCTTGTTGGCGGCGCGGCCAATGCGCCGGGACCGGGTAAGCGGCCGCTCTCATCCATGACGCCGACCATTGTGCTCAAAGACGGCAGGCCGTTTCTCGTGACCGGATCGCCGGGCGGAAGCCGCATCATCACGGCCGTGCTCCAGGTCATCGTGAATGTCATCGACTTCCGCATGAATGTCGCGCAAGCCGTGACCGCCCGGCGCATTCATCACCAATGGCTGCCCGACGAGACCGTGGTCGAGCCGGGCATGCGTGAGACAGTGATCGAAGCGCTTAAATCCCGCGGGCATACGGTCGTCGTACGGCCGCTTGGAACGTCGGCGAATTCGATCGAGGTTACGCGCGGCGGCTTCATCGGCGCTGCCGATCCGCGCATGCGCGGGGCTTTAGCCGCGGGATACTAAGGTTGCGCGACGCACCTAGATCAAGCCGCGCAAGGCAAGATGCGCGCCGATAAACAACATCCCGATGAAAAAGCAAACGCGGAAAACCCCGGGCACAACGTGCATTCGCACTGTCTGCCCGACGAACATGCCAAGGCTTGCGATGCCAAGCGCGAGCAGCGACGGCAGCGCGACCGAGGCCTGAAGTACGCCGCCGTGCAGCAGATCGACGCCGAGCGCGACCGTCGCGACAGTGAACGTCAGTCCGAGCGCCTGAACCAAGTCTTCCTTCTCCAACGCCATCGCCTGCAGATACGGCACCGACGGCATTGCAAATATTCCAGTTGCGGCGCTAACCAATCCCGTGGCGAAGCCGATCAGCGGGGAGAGCCACGGCTCGGCCCGCGTTGGCACGAAGTAACGCCGGTTCGCGAGTCCATATGCCGCATAGAACATCAGCACGACACCGAGCGCCGTCCGGGCGCGGCCGGTTGTGTCATTGGCAAGAAAACCCGAGCCGGCCCAAACGCCGGCGCAGATTCCGAGCATCATCGACCATAGCCGCCGCAAGAGCGTCATCACGTGCGGCCCGGCCAGGAACTGCCAAACGTTGGTGGCGAGCGATGGCACGACCAGGAGCGCCGCGCCTTGCGCCGGCGACATGACAAGGCTCAAGATCGCAATGCCGACGGCGGGCAATCCCATTCCGATCACGCCCTTCACCACCCCGGCGACAAGGAAGGCGCAGATCGCGACGGCGACGACCGTTGAGGAATCGAACATTGCGATGATGATGCGCACGCGGCGGGAAACGGCCGCGAGTTTATACCAGTTACGATCGCCCCAGGATTGCGTTCACCGCAATGCCGTACTGCTCGCACCAAGTGGCGCGATATCGCCCGCCTTCGCTGAAACTTCGGCGGGCAGCCTTCGCGATCGAGAGTGGCTTGCCAGCCGAAGTGCCGGAGGCGCGAAGGCTAGAGCGGGCGAAGTTGAAACCTGCCGTATTCAGAGGCTCGAGGGTTCGTTGATATAACGATTATCCATCATGTTGGTCGCGTCGCTACCACCACACTAGCGCGATGCGACAGGACTGCGGCGGCGACCAGACCGAACAGTAGCTTGGACAACAGGCTGACGGAATAAGGCACCAGGTGAATGACGTCTGGGCTGATCAACGGCAGGATCATGAAGAAGTTGGTGACCCACACTCCTGCCAGTGCCGCCAATACAAATGTATATAGACCTGCCTCTTTCAGCCAATACGTCGATATTGTCTGCCATGCGAACGCGAGTACTAGTGCGATCCCGAGCGCCACTGCAAGAGCCATGTGAATGACAATTCCGATTGAGCCGGAGCCCCCGGCAGCAAAAAGCCCACATCGGTCGCCGTTGTCACGCCTCGTGCCTAGTTTGCGGCATTCGCACCAGTTTCTGCAGCGAAGATGGAAACCCAGACGATTTCCGCAATTCCACCCGCCGCACCAGCTGCCACGCCGCGTCGCGCGACTGCAATTAGATCTGATCTTGTTATTGCGATTGCTCCGTGGATGGTCAGAAATCCCAAATACATTTAAACTGAGCCGCCACGGATGATTTTAATGGAAATCAATATCAACTTCTTAGATCACTAATAAACAGTGCCGGCGGTATCGATCATAGCCATTGCGCACTTTGTCGCGCGGCCGCTCGCCATTAACAAATCGGCGGTCCCGCGAATCCAGTCTCGGGCGGAAATCAATTTTCAAGTCTTGCGCGCAGCTGTTACCGCCGCGCGGCTGATTTGCTGCCAATGCATCGGCCGCCAACCTAGGCGACCTCGGGACTTCATTAGTCGTCTTGCAACATGAGCGTCGCTGAATACCCGCAGATATTGCATTCAAAGACGCACTTATTGAGTTGACGACCGCGAAGGAGGGTCCATGGCTCGATCACTCTCAAGCTCATGACTTCCCAGCAGCCGGGGCAACAGGGTGGCTGTGGCACGGAAAGATGAATCGGAGAGGCAGTTTCCGGATACATGGGCGTTCCTTTCTCCCGACATGCTTCGGGAATCGGAGACGCTCAAAGGCGTCCCCATTTTGGAAATTGGAGCCCGAACGCTTTTGCTTCGCGTCTCGAGTCCTCAGCCCCATGTATTGATTAAGTCAGTCCGGAATTTCAAAGTATAATTTTAAAGCACTTATTCCGGGATTGTGCATTGATTCAGCTCAACGTTCCGTCCTGGTCGGAGAATCGATTTTTTTACGGTTCGCTTTTCATTCATGCCGCCTGCACTGCCAATTGTAAATTGCTTCTGCCGGAACGCGCTAAATTGCCGTGCGAAAGCGCGAAGCGAATGCTGATGCCGGAAGATTAACCTCTATTCCATGTCACGAAGGCGTCTCCGCCAAGACACGCATGCGCGGCGCGCTAGCGGCCGGATACTGAGACGACAACACCGGGATTGGGGCAAATCCGGGCGAGGCCAAATATGCTACGACCCGAATGCCGAGAAGAAATTTGGAGCGGGCGAAGGGATTCGAACCCTCGACCCCGACCTTGGCAAGGGCCGAATCAAATAACGTAAGCCATTCACAGTTCACACTATTCGCTAAGCAAGGTTCGGCATTTCCCGAAAACTCCCCGCGAACGATCAGCGAACATGCGAGCGCAATTTCGCGGTGCGCGGCACCCATCCTGTGACGCCGCGGCTTGTCGGTTATTGGGGCAGCATCTGACGTGCCGGGATTAGGGAGACGACGTGAACGACCCCGAGCGGACATCCCGACGATCGCAACTTCCGATCAGCGCCGCCATCAATTCGCTCACCCGCCGAAATCAGCGAAATCGCACTGTTAGGCCGCCGTCCCCGAGGTCGTGTTAGGGCCGGCCTCGCCAGCCTCTTTGGGCGCTCTGCCGTCACCCAACAACTGGTGCTGATTCATATGCTAAAACTTGGGTCAAGACTCAATTAGCCATGCGAGCAAACGCGGCAACAAAACTCTTGCTCAATATGCAAAAGGCCCCGCCCGGCCGAAGCCGAGCGGGGTCCGTTAGTAGCGTCCTACGTGGAGCCTACTTGACGCGCTTCCATTTCAATACATTTGAGCCACCGGCCGCGCCGGCCTGACTGGCTATCGTCAGCTCGTCACCCGTGAGCGCGATGTCCCATATCCGTTTCGCACCATTAAAATTCGGGAATGAGCTGGTCTCGATGTGCTGGGTGAGCATCTTGCCACTGTCGTCGAGCGAATAGGTACCGTAAGCTGAGAGGACTCCCTGGGCCACGGCCTTAAATTCGTCTGCGGTGCCTTGCAGCCGATTGTTGGACGCGAGCTTCGGGATGTCAGTCCGAATAACCTGCCAAGAAAAATGGCCGGTGCTGTCGAACATCTGCAGGCCAACCGCTTTGCCGCCCCACGGGTCAAACTTGGTGCCATCGGGCCTGGTGTTGACCGCCGACACGAACGTCCAGGTGCCGACGAGTTGCTCTTTCAGCGTCTTTTGCTGGCCGACCGCGTCGCCCGAGGGCAGCGCAACTCCCAGAAACAGCAGTGCCATAGTGGTCAGTGTGAGTGTGCGAAGTCGGTTCATGATGTTCCTCCCTTGATGGTTTGATCGACATGCCCCGGCTGGCGCCTCGTCATGTGCGCCGTCCGGCACTTGTTCGCCGGCGCCACGCCGATCCACGACGATGAGCGCGGTGCGATGCGGATCGAGCGGAATTGCGCTTTCGTTCTTGGCCCGGATGATGGCCATGAT
>JACQTM010000204.1 GCA_016210825.1 Hyphomicrobiales bacterium | reverse complement strand
TCGTCATGGAAAGCGGCGTCCATCGGCCCTTCGCCAACGCGAAATGTCTTTTGTTCGGATAGCTCGGCGTTCAGCAGCGTCACCACGCCTTCCTTCAGGCTGGTGATAAGCAGGTAGCGTCCATCCGGACTGTAACGGGCAATCTGCGCGGCTTCGCGGTGCCCGTTCAGTTTGACCTCGTGCACAATCCGATCGGTCTTTGGATCGATGACGAAAAAAGCCGGCTGCTCATCATCCACCGCCACAATCGCGCGCCCATCGAACGCGGCGGCGATGCCGGCAAGCGGTCGCGGCGTTGCGATGTGCCGCAGGAAACATCGCCGCTTCACGTCGAGCACGGACACGCAAGCGTCTTCCTCGTTCTCGGTGTAGATTCTGCTGCCGTCGGGCAGCATCATCAGGCGATGACAGTTGCGCGATTGCGCGTCGATCGTGCCGACAATGGTTGCGCGTACCGGATCGAGCAACGCGATCACCCCGCTATTCTCGCAGGTGATATAGATCAGCCCATCGGGCCCATGCAGCATGCCATGCGGCGCACGCAACGGCGAAATGTCGATGTCACGAATGTGCCGCCGCAATGTAATATCGACGATAGAGACCAGGTGCCCAGGATTGGGATTGTTGCCGTGGATTCCGGCGCCGTAGATTGGTACGTAAGCGATCGCATGGTCGCGCGACAATAGAAGTTCGTGCGGGACCGGCGCGAAGTCGTCGAGCACGGCAACCGTGGCGCGCCGCGCGGCATCAATAAAGAGGACCTTGCCTCCCATCTTGTCGACGGCAATTACGTCAGCATGGGCGCGATCTTTTTCATTCATACTGAGTTACTCATCATGGCGTTGCGTCACCGCTACTTTACAAGAATGAGGAACGAGTGGATTGCGGCGGGGCTCGGTATTGGATCGAGGATCGCCAGTTTGTGTTCTGGCGTGAAGTTAAGCCAATGTGGCTTCGCAAGACCGGGACCTCGAACTAAAGATTTAAGGGCCATTTGGAGGCTATCATGGCGCAGCCATTTGCCGAGCCGTGCAGTCGCGGTGTCATTGCCGCCGAACCTAGCCCACAGGAAATCGGCGGTGAGTTCTCGGCTTCGCGCCGCCGCAAGGTCCTTGGCGCATGCGTGCTCGCCTCGTCCATGGCATTCATCGACGGTTCCGCGTTAACTGTTGCGCTTCCGCATCTGCGCAGCGATCTCGGTGCCAATTTTGCTTCAGTGCAATGGGTGCTCAACGGTTACGTATTAGCGCTGGCATCGCTAACGTTGATTGGCGGTGCGCTCGCCGACGTTTACGGCAAGGCGCGGATGCTGGCGATTGGCTGTCTCTTCTTTGGCGTGATGTCTGCGGCGTGCGCGCTCGCGCCATCGATCGGTTTGCTGATTGCCGCGCGCATCGCGCAAGGCGCGGGCGCTGCGATTCTCACGCCGGCGAGCCTCGCCTTGATCGGCGCCACCTATCCCCGCAGTGAACGCAACCGTGCAATCGGCGTATGGGCTGCGGCTTCGGCATTGACGACAGCGGCGGGGCCGGTCATTGGCGGCTGGCTGACGGAGATGTTCGATTGGCGGCTGATCTTCTGGATTAATCCGCCGATCGCCTTCGTAACCATCGGACTGCTTATGGCGTTTGCGCCACCCGACCGGTTTGAGTCGCGGCAGTTTGATATCGTTGGCGCCGCGATCCTCGCAACGGCACTCGGCGCATTGGCGTGGGCGCTCAGCGAAATCGACCCAGGGCAACCGACGGCTGGCAACGCCGCGGAATCAATGTCCGCTGCAACGCTCGCAATTGTCGCCGGAACTGGTTGTGCGGGGCTCGTTCTCTATGCACTTTGGGAATCGTTAAGCCGGCATCCCATGACGCCGCCGCGTCTCTTCGAAAATCGCCAGTTCTTCGGCCTGAACGTTGCAACGGTTCTGCTCTATGCGGGACTGTCGGTCATGTTCTTTATACTTCCATTCGAGCTTATTGATCGCCGCGGTCTGACCTCGACCGAAGCCGGGCTCGTGTTCTTGCCGTTTACCCTCGGCGTCGGCCTGCTGTCACAGTACTTCGGCGCGATAGCGGATTCGACAGGTGTGCGGATACCACTCGTAGCGGGTTCCGTGGGCGCGTCGCTCGCTTATACGTGGATGGCATTTGGCGGCGGCGCGTCGCTCCCGCTTGCGGTGATCGGGCCCGTAACACTGCTCGGCATTTCATTCGCCGTGCTGGTAACGCCGCTGACCGCTTCGGTCATGTCGAGCGTGAAGCAATCCGATGAGGGACTTGCATCGGGAATCAACAATGCCGCCAGCCGGATTGCCCAACTAGCCGGCGTAGCACTCGCCGCGGGGCTTGCCTCTTTCACGTTCGGATATGAGCTCGGACTTGGCGCCGCTGCGGTAGTTTCGATGGCTGGTGCGATTGTCGTTGCCGCAACAGTGCGACCGGTGGCGGGCAAGTCAAAGCCGTCCTGATCGCGAGCCCAAGGACACTGCGCGGATAACCGAACGCGACCACGTCAGATCGCGTTGCCTAGCCGGATGCCTGCGCGCAGGAATTTTTGTGGATCAACCGCGTCGCCGTCCACGCGTGTTTCGTAATGCAGATGCGGGCCGGTCGAGCGTCCGGTGGTACCGATCCGGCCGATGATCTGACCGATCTTGACCTGTTGGCCGACACTGACCTCGATCGCGGAGAGGTGGCCGAAGCGCGTGGAAAATCCGTTGGCGTGATCAATCTCAACCATCTTGCCATAGCCGCCGCTCGGGCCCGCGGTCGTTATCGTTCCAGTGGCGGTGGCGCGGACGGGATCGCCGGTGTCGCCACGAAAATCCATGCCGGTGTGCATGGCAGGGGCGCGCACGAAGGGATCGATGCGCATGCCAAAACCGGAACTCATGTCGATCTCGCCGAAAACCGGCTTACGCACCGGCACGGCGCCGAAAGCGCGCGCGAGCCGATCGACATTCGAGCGGGCGAGCTTGATACGATAGAGTTGGCGCTCGAAGCTCGCTTCCGGTGTCGCCGGCGCTACCGCGGCCGGCACGAACGGGCCACCGGCAGCCGGCGGCATCGCCTTCGTCGGATCGAGGCCGAGATCGGCGAGCACACCTTTCATCCGCCGCGCTTTCGCATCGAAGCTCTCTTCGATCGCGCTTAATGTCGCGCTCTGCCGCGCCTCGGCGTGCTCGATCGAATCCTGCAGGCGCGCGAGTACGCCCTGGACGCCGCCGGTGGTGCGGACACCAGCAAACCGGTTCAGCGTTGAGGCGAAACTGCGCGATTCCAACCGCGCCTCGCGGTCGGGAGGTGCCACGAATATCACCGTGTCGTTGATTGGCGACGGCTTGGGCTTCGTATTCTCACCCGGATGCGTTCCACGCGCCGGCTGTCTGATCGAACCGGTCGGCATCATGTCCGGTATCGCCGTCAGCGCGCTGGTGCGCTGTTCCAGCGTTTGCTGGCGCTGCACAAGATGATCGAGCTTGCGTTCAAATTGTTCCTGATCGAGTAGTTGGCGGCTGGTGACGCGATCGACCTGCACGCGCAATTCAGCGATGCGGTCCTCATAGGCAAATTGCATTTGCGCCTGACGCGCGATAAGGCGTTTGAGCACGTCGTCATGAAAGGCGAAATAAGTGCCGGTCAGCACCGACCAGCCGGCCATGATGATAAGGGTGCCGACCACAATCCAGAACGCAATCGGCCCGATGCGCACCTGCCGCCCCCCATGGGCGAGCGTGTAGGCGCCAACCTTATGCGTGCGCGGATGCGTGTGCGCTTGTTGGGCGTGAGGGTGATGGCCGCCATGACCGTGGTTCTGCGGCGAGGGCGCGTGACTTTGCGGCGCATGATGCGGTGGCCCATAGACATGCGCCGGCGTGGAGCGTTGGCCCCAGCCTTCAACGTAACGGCCTGAATCTCTTCGTTGGTCGCTATAACCGGACCGGTAGGACATGGACGCTCCCCGCCGGACCCGATCCCCTCAAGGCCAGCGCACAACGTCTCAATTTGATCCATCCATAGTTAATTTTCCGCAAACGGTCGGCGTCATAATTTAACAAAGGCACGCGGTAGGGCGCCCTGGCGCCATTGTCATGATCGTCTCGTCACCTGGTGACTTTAAGTGCGGCCTCGGCCTCGACGCCTACCGAAGCCCCGTAGCCGACCCTTGCCGCCAACACCGCGAAAAAGCGAGAATACCGCGCCGGTCCACCCGGCTCGAGTTCTAGGCCAAATGCCTTCCTTTCGACGCTTTCGGCGGGTCAAACTTGACCGGGTCAGTTGGTAGGGCACTGGCGGATCAACGAATTCTTGTGCGTAGCTGCGTCCGACTCAGGCAATAGTTTTCGCCGTCGGTTCCACAGCGGTCGATGATGCGGACAAGATCGGCAGGGGTCAGGGGACGCCGGGAAGGGGATGACGGACAAGCAAAAGAGTCCGCGCATCGCGGCGCTCCAGGCTTTGGAGGCGAGCTATCAACGGCACCGCCACGATCGTGTGGCGGACCAGCACGCTGCGCATGGTCGCGGTGGTAACGATCATCCCGAGCGCCAATCCCCTGATCGCCACGTAGCAGCCTCCGACGACGGAATTCCTGCACATGCCGCGCGTGGTCACGCGTCAGTGCCGCGCCGTCGCCTCCTCCGCGTAAAGCTAAGGGCCAATCTGCGCCGGCCGATCGTGCGCAAAATTCTGCTCGGAATCGCAAGCACACTCGCCGTAGTCGCGTTTGTCGTCATCGGGCTGTGGTGGCGCCTGGCATCGGGCCCGATCACGATCGATCTGGTAACGCCCTGGCTTGCCGCCGCCATCGAGCAGAATTTGGGAAAAAACCATTCGGTCGAGATCGGCGGCACCCAGCTCGAACGCGATGCCAGCGGCCGTGCGGCGCTACGCATCCGCGATATCGTCGTGCATGACGCTGACAAAAATGTCGTCGCCGTGGCGCCGAAGGCGGAAGTCAGCGTCTCCGGTACCAGCTTACTGATGGGCCGATTGCGCGCCAGGCGCTTGAGCCTCGTTGGGGCGGAGCTTGCGGTTCGTATTGAGCGCGACGGGCAAGTGACCATCTCCGCCGGCGCCGACAAGACCCCGCTCGCGATCACGCCGGCAATTGTCAAATCGGCAGCGCAGCGCGCCGCCGCTGCCGCCGCCGCGCGCAGCCGGCATGAAAACAAGAGCAATACGGATGCCGCGCCGGGCG
>JACQTM010000200.1 GCA_016210825.1 Hyphomicrobiales bacterium | reverse complement strand
GATTGAGTCTGACCGCATCGTGCAAGAGACGCTCCCCATTCGACAATCGGCCGCTTTGCGCTTCGATGACCCCCAGCATGTGCAAGGCGCCGAAATTCTCTTCGTCAGTCTCCAGAATGGCCTTGCAGGCACGTGCCGCGCCAGCCATATCGCCGATCCGCAGCAGCGCGCCGGCCCGCTCAAGATCTTTCGATTGACTGACCGTCGGCGTATTCATGATGCGAGGTTGGATATTGCGCCACGCGGCGAGATGCAATGGCGGATATCGCTATTGCCGGCCCGCCGCGTGGCGTTTGCATGGTATAGGTGGGCCATGGCCGCATCGCCAAGGGCGAACTGGGCGAGGTTTATCCTGCATTCTTGAATACTTAACCCCGACGACCCATATTGATTTCGGCCGGCTGGCGAGTTCGCCGGGCGGTTTTCAATGGGGCGCCGCAAGGGCCCCGTCAAAGTCGCTTGCAGAGGGCTTTGAGATGTCCCGAGTGCCTTCGCTGTCCAGTCCGTTCCTGCTCGGATTCGACGAGATCGAGCGTGCGCTTGATCGCGTTGCCAAAGCCGCCGACGGTTATCCGCCCTATAACATCGAGCGCCTGCCGCGCGACGAGCGCAACCCGGAACGGCTGCGTATCACGCTCGCGGTTGCGGGATTCACCCTCGATCACCTCGATGTGACCGTGGAGGAAAGCCAGCTCGTGATCCGCGGCCGGCAGCCGGAAGACAAGACCCGGCAATATCTCCATCGCGGCATTGCCGCCCGTCAATTCCAGCGCTGTTTCGTGCTGGCGGACGGCATGGACGTCCTTGGCGCCGATCTGAAGCATGGACTGTTGTTGATCGATCTCGCGCGCCCCGAGCCGGAGCGCGTGGTGCGATCGGTCAAGATCACCCCGCACGAGTGAAGGATGGAACACTATTCCTATTGGGACATTAACAAGAAGGAGTCGAGGCTATGACCAACGACCCAGTCACGCGTCAACCACTTTCGCCGCAGGCATTCGCAGTCCTCGGCGGCGGCAAGGTCGCTTATGTCAAGCCGATCCGCTCTGAGGATGTGCACGACCTCTATCCTGAGGCGCCAGCTTTGCAGCCGGGACTGCGGCTCTTCGCCCTGCACGCCGCAGACGGCACGCCGATCCTCGTCACCGACAGCCGTGAGGCCGCAGTGGCGAATGCCTGGAGCCATGAGCTCGAGACCGTGAGCGTGCACTGAGGCGCTTACAGCCTCGGCGTTACGCCGTAGTGCCGGTAAAACAGGCGAATTTTCCTCGATTTGGCTTTGAACGAAACACCCTCCCCGCCCGACCAATGGGCGAGGAGCCCATGCGTCATGCCCGATTTCGCCCCGCGTCAGAATGCCGTTTCGCGTGAAGCGCTAGCCGAGCTCGGCGGCGAGCGTATCGCCTATGTCAAAGCGACCCGCTCCGAGGATGTGGCGTTCCTCTGTCCTGACGCTCCCATGCTGGCCCCCGGCCAGCAAGTCTTCGTGCTGCATGCCGCCGACGGCACCCCGATCCTGGTGACCGATACGCGGGAAGCGGCGATCGCCAACGCCGCGAGCGAACAGCTCGAAACCGTCAGCATCCACTAAGATCATTCGAGAAAACTTGACGGTAATGCTCACGCCGCGTCGGAGGACGGCGTCATCGTGAGCACCGCATAAAGCGCTTCAGCGTCGCGTGAATCGCGAAGCTTGCGCGCGATCTCCGGATCGCGAAGCAGTCGCGCAATGCGCGCCAACGCCTTGAGGTGGTCGGCGCCCGCACCCTCCGGAGCGAGCAACAGGAAAATCAGGTCCACTGGCTGGCCGTCGAGCGCGTCGAAATCGATCGGGCGGTCGAGGCGAGCGAACAGGCCGAATAAGCGATCGAGCTTTGGCAGCTTACCGTGCGGAATGGCGATGCCGTGGCCGATGCCGGTCGAGCCGAGCTTCTCCCGCTGCAGCAGCGTTTCGAAGATGACGCGCTCGTTCTGGCCGCTGAGCTGCGCCGCCCTCGCCGCGATTTCCTGAATCGCCTGCTTTTTGCCATTGACCTTGAGCGCGGGTATAACCGCGGTCGTGGCAACGAGATCGGTGAGCGGCATGGGAACCCGTCCGGGGCGGTTTAAATAGGTCGGGGATGAGCGGAAGGCGGCGGACCATAAGGAGCCGCCGCCACGCCGTCAATGGGCGCCCGGATAAGTTTGACTGATCCATTATTCAAAATAATTGCTGAGCGCGGCCGTCACGCCGCGGTCATCTTCCGCCGCCACCGGCAGCAGCTTTTTCCCGCCGGCGCTGCAGCGAGGACGGGATTCGCATGGCTTCGCGGTACTTCGCAACCGTGCGGCGCGCGATTTCGATGCCGGATTCACGCAGTTTCTCCACGATGGTGTCATCGGACAGCACACCTTCGCCGGGTTCCGCGTCGATCAATTGCTTAATCCGGTGGCGTACTGCCTCCGCCGAGTGCGCTTCACCCCCGTCGGACGCCGCGATTGCCGAAGTGAAGAAGTATTTCAATTCGAAAATCCCGCGACTGGTCGCCATGTATTTGTTCGCGGTCACGCGCGAGACGGTCGATTCGTGCATGCTGATCGCATCCGCCACTGCCTTGAGATTGAGCGGGCGCAAATGCTGGACGCCGTGCGCGAAGAAGGCGTCTTGTTGTTTAACGATTTCGGTCGAAACTTTCAGGATGGTGCGCGCGCGCTGATCGAGCGCGCGGATCAGCCAGGTCGCCGTCTGCAGGCAATTGGCGAGGTAGGATTTGTCGGTAACGCTCGCTGCGGTTTTCGAGACCTTGGCATGATAGCTCTGATTGAGCAGCACTTTCGGCAGCGTGTCGGAATTGAGCTCGACCAGCCATCCACCGTCCGGCCCTTGCCGTACGAACACATCGGGCACGATCGCCTGTACCGTGGTCGAACCGAAAGCAAGACCCGGCTTCGGATTGAGGTGGCGGATCTCGGCGATCATGTCCGTCAGGTCTTCGTCGTCGACGCCGCAAATCTTTCGTAAGGCTGTGAGATCGCGCTTAGCCAATAAATCGAGATGCTGAACAAGCGCGACCATCGCCGGATCGAACCGGTCACGCTCTTTCAGTTGAATGGCAAGGCATTCGGTGAGATTGCGCGCGCACACGCCGGGCGGATCGAACCCTTGCAGAATAGCGAGCGTCGATTCGACCTCGGTGAGCGGTGCGCCAAGTTTTTCGGCAACCGACGATAGGTCGCCGGTGAGATAGCCCGCCTCGTCGATGAGATCGATCAAGAATTGTCCAATCATTCGTCGCGCCGGATCGGCGATCGCCATCATCATTTGCTCTGCGAGATGATCGGTCAGCGTCGTCTCCGCGGAGACGAAGGCTTCGAGGTTATAATCGTCATTGTCCCGGCCGCCGGATCCAACGCTCGCCCATTCCGAATAGGCCGGCGGTGCCTCAAGCGCCTGAGGCTGACTCTCTTGGCTTGCGTCCTCGGGAAAGACGTTCTCCAGTGAGGTATCAAGCTCGCCCTCGATCACCGTGCGGCTGGTGCCAAGATCGCGGTCCATCCAGTCGGCCGCGCCCTCCTCGCCTTCGGCTTCGGATTCGGATTCGGCCGCGACCGGGCCCGGCTCGGCGCCGGCCTCCCCCTCGCTCGCCCGCTCAAGAAGCGGATTGCGTTCCAGTTCCTCCTCCACATAAGCCGCGAGGTCCAGGTTCGAGAGCTGCAGTAGCTTGATCGCCTGCATCAACTGCGGCGTCATCACCAGGGCCTGGCTCTGGCGGAATTCGAGCTTATGGGTCAGTGCCATGAGTCGCTTTTAGCGCCTCGGCACGATTTGTGCATGTGAAAAAACGTGCCAGCCTTAAATTTCGATAATCTCAGGCAAACTCATAGCTTGAATTCCTCGCCGAGATAGAGCCGCCTGACATCGGGATTGTTAACGATGTCTTGAGCGCGGCCCTCCATCAGGACCTCACCGGAATAAATAATATATGCGCGGTCGGTCAGGCCGAGGGTTTCGCGAACGTTGTGATCGGTGATCAGCACGCCGATGCCGCGATAGGTCAGATGCCGCACCAGCGCCTGGATGTCGCCGACAGCGATCGGGTCAATACCCGCGAATGGCTCGTCGAGCAGCATGTAATTAGGACGCGTGGCGAGCGCGCGGGCAATCTCAACGCGACGGCGCTCGCCGCCTGACAGCGCGATCGAAGGCGTCTTGCGCAGGCGCGCGATGTTGAATTCCTCGAGCAGCCCATTGAGTTCGGCTTCGCGTCGGCGCTTATCGGGCTCAATGACCTCCAACACCGAGCGGATGTTGTCCTCGACATTGAGGCCGCGGAAGATCGAAGCTTCCTGCGGTAAGTAACCGATGCCGAGCCGCGCGCGCTGATACATCGGAAGTCCCGTCACGTCATAGCCGTCGAGCTCGATGCGCCCGCGGTCTGCCTTGATCAGGCCCGTGATCATGTAAAAGATTGTGGTCTTGCCAGCGCCATTGGGTCCGAGAAGCCCGACCGCCTCGCCTCGACGCACGTAGAGGCTCGCCCCTTGCACAACCTTGCGCCCGACGAAGCTTTTCTCGAGGCCGTGCACGGCAAGAAAGCCATAGCGTGCTGGCTGATGGTGCAGGGGACCATCTTGCCGGGGACGAAAGTAGCGCTGGCCATAGACCGCATCGTTGCCGCGCCAGACGAACAAAGAGCGCGTGAAATTGACAAGCTCGCGCTGCCATCCTCCGGTGGATAGCCTTCGTCTGCGCGCAGGCGCGCGGCGACGCCGGAACAAAGAAATGATGTCGAGCACGCTTGCCTCGGGGCTTACGGTCGATTGCGGCGGTGATAATCGCTCGCCGCCCCGCTTGCAATCACGAGGCCGCCTGCGAGGTTAATAGATCGGGGGTGGGCGCACGAGCGCCGGTTTCGGGGTATCCTTTGCGATAGCATCGTTCGCGGCGCCCGCGGCCGGCTTCGAGTCTTTCGTATCCTTGCTGTCCTTGCTGCCTTTTGCGTCTTTGCCGTCTTTTGCGTCTTTCGCATCCTTGGCGCTGCCCGGCATGAATAGTCCCTGGACGCGGCCCTGGCCGGCCTTGCCCGATTCCACCCGCGAGACACCGCTCGTCAGATCGACGATCAGACGATCGCCGCGCAGCACGTTTTGGCCCTGCGTCACCAGAACATTGCCGGCCAATGTGACCGTATTCGAGCGCATATCGAATATTCCGGTGTCGCCGGTCGCGGTCTGGTCCTTTTGAGTAACCACGACGCCCCCCCGTGCTTCGAGCCGGCGGATCTGCGATTGGCCGCCCGGTCCGGGTTTGGCCGCCTTCAAGGCGGCGCTGCCGCCCGATTCTTGATCGTAGAACACCACGAGCGTCTTGCTGCGCATATTGGTGTCGCCCTGGGTGACGAGCACGCTTCCGCTGAAGGTCGCAATCTTGTCCTTGTCGCGGACTTCGAGGGTGGCTGCCTCGATCTGTACCGGTTGATTGCGATTTTGCGAAAATCCCTGCACCGCGTTGGGAATACCCTGCGCGGTCGTAGCCTGCGCCGCCGCTTTCGGTACAACGATGCTGCCGGACACGAAGATGGCCGCGCCAAGAGTGCACAAGCAGTTCGCTAAGCCCGATACGTTCACTCGGTCACCGTCTTGGTGTTCGCGGCCTCGGCGGGTTTCTCGGTGGAATTACCGGTCTTTGCCGAGATCTGCTTGCTCGGATCGATGACCATGGCAACGCCGCCTTCGAAACGCATCACTTCGCCGAAGCCCGTCACCTCAAGCCGATTGGCGTTGAGCTTGCCCTGAAGCGTTTTCAATTCCACCGGCTCGTTCGAGACCAGTCTTTGATTCTGGATGTCGATAATCGCTTCTGTTAAACGTCCCTCATAGCCATTCGCCGAGTTCAGCAGAATTTCCTTTCCAAGCGTAAGCGTTTGAGTCTTGGTGTTGAACAGGCCGTTCTGCGCCGTCATCTGCATCACGGTCTTGTCCGGTAAGTCGAGCTTGGCGCGAATTTCGTGAAACTCGACAACCGTCGGATTGGACAGATCCTGCGCGGCGGCGCGCGCGTTCACTTCGTAAGCCCGCGAGTCCTTCGTAAAGCCGGCGATGCGCGGCTGCTCCATGGTGATCTTAGTGCCCGAAATCACGACGCTGCCGATATCCGCCGGTAGCCGATAGACGAGGCGCAGCGGATTAAGCCAAGTCGCGAGCAGCACGCCGACAAGGCACACAACGACACCGATCGGAATGGCGATGCGCAGGATGCGAACGCTACGACTGTGGCGCGAGGCGCCGCGAAAAGCGCGTTCGCCATCGTCGCGTCCCGTCGCCATGTGGGCGGGACCGCGTCTCGCCTCCAATTGCGAGCCGGACATCTGATAATTCATCCCTGCTTTGATCCCTCGCAGAATCGGTGATTTCGGACCGATTTTACGATGCAGCGACGTAAAAATCCCCTGCGAATATGGCCCCGGCACGGCAGCTTCGCATCACGAATGCGAAAAAATGTCCTCCAGCGCCCATCCGGCAAGGTCGAGGCGGGCGCGTTGCGGCAGGAAATCGAAGCATGCCTTGGCAAGCTCAGTGCGTCCCTCGCGCGCCAGGAGGACCTCCAGCTTCTCCTTGAGGGGGTGGAGGTGCAGCACGTCGGAGGCGGCGTAGGTCAACTGCGCTTCTGAGAGCGTCTCGGCGCCCCAATCGGACAGCTGCTGCTGCTTCGACAGGTCGATGCCAAGCAGGTCACGCGCGAGGTCCTTCAAGCCGTGCTTGTCGGTATAGGTGCGGGTGAGCCGCGAGGCGATTTTGGTACAGAAGACGGGTGCCGCCATCACCTGTAACGCGTTCTCGATCGCCGCGAGATCGAATCGCGCAAAATGAAAAATTTTCAAGATCGAGCGGTCGCCGAGCAGCTTCTTCAAATTTGGCGCGTTGGCGGCGCCGACTGGGATCTGCACGATATCGGCCGATCCGTCGCCGGGCGAAAGCTGGACGAGACACAGCCGGTCGCGTTTCGGATCGAGACCCATGGTCTCGGTATCGACCGCCACCGGTCCACGGTAACGCGAGAGGTCGGGGAGATCGCCGCGATGCAGGCGGATGGTCATGCGGTTCCACGGATCGGGACACTGGTGCCCAGGAGAGGACTCGAACCTCCACGGCTTTCACCGCTAGTACCTGAAACTAGTGCGTCTACCAATTCCGCCACCTGGGCTTTCGGCGACAGATAAGAGGCGGGGTTGCGCCTTGTCAAATGCCGAGGGACTTTGCCCACTATACAGTGCAAGGACGATCCTGTATTTCGCGACGCTGGAAGGCCACCTGTGACCACCCGATCCAATTCCGATACGCTGATTACCGTCTTCGGCGGCTCCGGTTTTCTCGGCCGGCACGTCGTGCGCGCGCTCGCAAAGCGCCGCTATCGTATCCGCGTAGCCGTTCGCCGGCCCGACCTTGCCGGCTTTCTGCAGCCGCTTGGCACCGTCGGCCAGATCCACGCCGTCCAGGCCAATTTGCGTTATCCGGAATCCGTTGAGGCGGCGGCGCGCGATTCCGCCGTGGTCATCAACCTCGTTGGCATTCTGTTTCAGCGCGGACGCCAGCGTTTCACCGCGGTTCACACCGAAGGTGCCGAAACAGTTGCGCATGCGGCATCCGATTTCGGCGCGCGGCTGATCCATGTCTCCGCCATCGGCGCCGACGTGAATTCGTCGTCGATCTACGCACGCACCAAAGCCGAAGGCGAGCGGCTTGTGCTCGTGGCGAAACCGGCCGCGACGATCATGCGGCCGTCGATCATGTTTGGCCCGGAGGACGATTTTTTCAATCGGTTCGCGGCGATGGCGCGGCTCTCGCCGGTGCTGCCGTTAATCGGCGGCGGCCACACGCGCTTCCAGCCGGTTTTCGTCGGCGACGTCGCCGCGGCGATCACGGCGGCCGTGGAAGGCAATGCAACTCCGGGGGCAATTTACGAGTTGGGCGGCCCGCAAATCCGAAGCTTCAGGGAATTAATGGAATACGTGCTCGCAACAATTGAACGGCGCCGACTGTTGCTGCCGCTGCCCTTCGCGCTCGCCAAGCTTCAAGCCGTATTTCTGCAATTCTTGCCCAAACCGCTGTTGACGCCGGATCAGGTTGAATTGCTCAAACACGACAATGTCGTGTCAGAAGACGCCAAGCACCGCGGCCGCACGCTGCAAGGGCTGCACATTGATCCGACGGCGATGGAAACGATCGTGCCATCCTACCTGTGGCGCTTCCGCCGCACCGGTCAGTTCAAGGGGCGCGTCACCTAAAACGCAAAACTTCTCATCTGCCAAGCGCCAAAGCAATCAGGCCAGCCGAGCCGACAATTACGCGCCACCACGCGAACAATCCAAAACCGTGGCGGGTCACATAGTCGAGCAGCGTTTTCACCACGAACCAACCACAAACGAACGACGTGGCGAAGCCAACGGCAACGATGATCGTGTTGCCGCCGTTCATCTGCCCGATATTCTTGTAGAGGTCGTAGGCAAAGGCGCCAGCCATGGTTGGCATTGCGAGATAGAACGAAAATTCCGCAGCCGAGCGCTTGTCCGCGCCCATCAGCATGGCGGAGACGATCGTTGCGCCGGAACGCGATACGCCCGGGATCATGGCGAAGCATTGAAAGACGCCGATGGCAAAACACATCGGCAGCGAAAATGCTAAGGCATCGTGGTAGCGCGGCGTAAGATCGAGTTGATCGACCCAAAGCAGCACTGCGCCGCCGGCAATCAGCATGAAGCAAACGACCCACGGATTGAACAATACGCCCTTGATGATGCCATACGCGGCGGCGCCGATCATGGCGGCGGGCAGGAAGGCGATTAGCACGCCGATGACGAAACGGCGCGCGCCCGGATCGCTGAACATGCCGATGGCGATCCGCCACAAGCGGCCGAAATAAATCGACAGGATGGCGAGGATGGCACCGAGTTGAATGAGGACGACGAAGGTCTTGCCGAATTCGTCGTCGTCGAAACCGAAGAAGCGCTCGAGCAGGAGCAAATGGCCGGTCGAGGACACCGGAATGAATTCAGTCAAGCCCTCAGCAAGGCCGAGAACGGCCGCCTTGAAAAGATCGAATATCATGGAAAACTCCGAAAACAAGGCGATCCGCGCCGCGACAATCGCTTTTGGCGCAACATCACCGCGGGAGCAACGGCTAAGCCCTTTCTCTCAACAGATTGCTCGGGCCCATGCGCGTTCGCTAGTCTCGCCTCGCATGATTCCCCCGACCGAGCTATCGAGCGGGCCATTCATGTTCAAGAAGGCGCGATGCTGACATTGCTCCATCACCCCTTCTGTCCGCATTCGCGCTTTGCGCGGCTTGCGCTCGCCGAATACGGCCTGACTGTGCGGTTGGTCGAGGAACGCTTCTGGGAGCGGCGGGAAAGCTTTCTTCTCGTCAATCCAGCGGCGGCCACGCCGGTGCTCGTGATCGAGGGCGGTCCAGCCGTTCCGGGCGCGCAGATCATCGCCGAATATCTCGAGGAGACGCGCGTGCGCATGCATGACGAGCGTAAGCTGCTGCCACGCGACCCTGGCGATCGCGTCGAGGTGCGGCGACTATCGGCCTGGTTCCATGAGAAGTTCTTCGCCGAGGTCAGCGGGCCGCTGGTGACTGAGCGCATCTACAAGCGTTACATGTCGCCCGAGCAGGGCGGCGGTTCCCCGGACGCCAATGTACTGCGCGCTGCCAAAAACAACATTCGCTACCATATGGCCTATATTGGCTGGCTGATGGGTACGCGGAATTGGCTTGCCGGCGAGACTTTGAGCTATGCGGATCTCGCGGCCGCCGCGCACTTGTCCACGGTCGATTATCTGGGCGATGTGCCATGGCACGAGGACGAGGCGGCGAAAAGTTGGTACGCGCGCGTAAAGTCGCGCCCGTCGTTTCGCACGCTTCTCGCCGACACGCTGCCATGGATGGCGCCGGCGGAAAATTACATCAATCTCGATTTCTGAACGCACCGGCCGAGCTCAAGGCGGCACTCGCCGAACAAGCACGCGCGCACGGCTTCGACGTCGTCGGCGTCGCGCGGCCGGATTCAATCCCGAAGGCAAAGGAGCGCCTCGAACGCTTCATCGCCGAGGGCGCGCATGGCGACATGACATGGATGGAGACGAGCGCCGAGCGGCGCGGCGATCCGCGCATGCTATGGAACGATGTGCGTTCTGTCATCATGCTGGGATTGAACTATGGTCCGGAGGAAAACCCGCTTATAGCGCTCGCGCGGCGCGAGCAGGGTGTCATTTCGGTCTATGCGAAGAGCGAGGATTATCACGACGTTATCAAGCCACGCCTGAAAAGCATCGCACGCTGGCTAGTCGCCAATGCCGGCGGCGACGTCAAGGTTTTCGTCGATACCGCGGCGGTGATGGAAAAACCGCTGGCCGCGCGCGCGGGTTTAGGCTGGCAGGGCAAGCACACTAATCTGGTTTCGCGGGAATTTGGCTCGTGGCTCTTTCTTGGCGCAATTTTCACCACGATCGACATTCCAGCCGATGATCCAGAGGCCGATTATTGCGGCACATGCCGCGCCTGCCTCGATATTTGCCCAACCGACGCGTTCCCGGAACCTTACCGGCTCGATGCTAGGCGCTGCATTTCCTATCTGACCATCGAGCATAAGGGACCGATCCCGCGTGAGTTTCGCGCCGCGATCGGTAACCGCATCTATGGCTGCGACGATTGTCTCGCGGTCTGCCCCTGGAACAAGTTCGCGCAGGCTGGCCGTGAGGCAAAACTCGTTGCGCGCGAGGCATTACGCGCGCCGCCACTCGCCGATCTCGCACGCCTCGATGACGCGGCATTTCGAAAAATGTTCGCGAAGACCGCGATCAAGCGCACCGGCCGCGATCGTTTCATTCGCAACGTGCTCATCGCGATTGGGAATTCCGGCGATCCCACGCTCGCGGCGGAAGCGGGCCGGCTCCTGGATGACGCATCTGCGCTGGTGCGCGGCGCCGCGGTGTGGGCGCTCAGCCGGCTGTTGCCGGAGGATGAATTTGTTTCGCTCGCGACGCGGCTGCGATCGCGCGAGCGAGACGTTTCCGTTATCGAAGAATGGGCGGCGTCAGGGCCAGCACCCGTGACTGCCGAAGGTTAAGTGCGACCGCTTTGACTTTTGATGGCGGGCGGCTCGTCTTCGGCATGGTCGGGGCAGCAATCCGCGGCCCAGACCGGTCCGAGATCGACCACCTCGGCCTCCAGACATTCGACCTCGAGCCGCAATGCCTGGCCCGCGGCAAACATCAGGGTAACGGTCCCGCCGGGGGACTTGGTTTTGGAAAATTCGACGCCGAGCAAACTGAGGGTCTTGTCCTTGTCCTGCGAGAGCACGTTGCGGCACTTGCAGGCCATCACACGCTCAAATCGCAGGGCGCTGCGGCAGCGCTGAAAAGTCGGCTTCTGGCCGTTGGCCGCCTCCCAGTCGAAGCGGTCGAGACCGATGACGACGCGCTTTTCGCGCGGGCGCCAATGGATTTCACCGACTTTGACTTCGGCATCCTGCAAATGAGTGGATACGACGGCGAGATCGTCGCTATCGAGCGCAATCAGCTTCAATAGGCCCATGACACGCGATTTCGTTGGCCGCCTTGATCGCTAGTTAGGGAGCGATCCGGCACCGCGCAAGGCGGATGCATTCATCACGCAATCGCTCTTCTCTTACCCTCCCCCTTGTGGGGAGGGTGGCGAATTGCAGGCGAATGCGAGCAATGAGCCGGGTGGGGGTCGTACAGGCAATTCCAAAGGACCCCCACTCCGCCCGCTTTCGCTTGCTACAGCGGGCGACCCTCCCCACAAGGGGGGTAAAGTGCGAGTCATCCGCTGATGCGCTCAATCTCGGCGCCGCACCGGCCGAGTTTGTCTTCCAGCCGCTCGAAGCCGCGATCGAGGTGATAGACGCGATTGACGATGGTCTCGCCCTCGGCGGCAAGCGCGGCGATTACAAGCGACACCGAGGCGCGAAGATCAGTCGCCATCACTGGTGCACCTTTCAGCCGCTCGACGCCCTCGATTGTCGCCATCTGGCCATCCAGCGCGATGCGCGCGCCGAGCCGCGCCAGCTCCTGCACATGCATGAATCGGTTTTCAAAAATTGTCTCGGTGATGTGCGAGGTGCCCTTGGCGCGCGTCATCAGCGCCATGAGCTGCGCCTGAAGATCGGTGGGGAAGCCTGGAAATGGCGCGGTCGTGACTTCGACGGGCTGCAGACCCACGCCGTTGCGGCTCACGCGCACGCCGGCATTGGTAGCGGAAACTGTCGCCCCGGCGCGTTCGAGCACATCGAGCGCTGTCTGCAACAATTCCGCGCGGGCGCCTTCGAGCAGCACATCGCCGCCAGTCATCGCTACCGCCATGGCGTAGGTGCCAGTCTCGATGCGATCCGGCAGCACGCTGTGCCGCGTGGGCCCAAGTTTCGAGACGCCCTCGACCTCGATCCGCGCCGTGCCGGCGCCAGAAATCTTCGCACCCATCTTCACGAGGCAATCCGCGACGTCCTTCACCTCAGGCTCGCGCGCGGCGTTCTCGATCACCGTCGTGCCATTGGCGAGCGAAGCCGCCATTACCGCCACATGAGTGCCGCCGACGGTCACCTTGGGAAAGACGATCTCGCCGCCCCTCAGACCCTTTGGCGCACGGGCGAGGACGTAGCCGCCTTCGATATCGATCTGCGCGCCAAGCCGCTCCATCGCCATAATGAGCAGATCGACGGGGCGCGTGCCGATGGCGCAGCCCCCGGGCAAAGATACGCGCGCCTCGCCCATGCGCGCCAGCAGCGGAGCGAGAACCCAAAAACTCGCGCGCATTTTCGAAACGAGTTCGTAAGGTGCGGTGGTGTCAACGATATTGGCCGCCGAAATCTTGACGGTCTGGCCGCTGTTTTCGGCACCGCCCGACCGCTTGCCCGAGAGCATCACATCGACGCCGTGATTGTTGAGGATGCGCTGCAGGAGGATGACGTCGGCGAGATGCGGCACATTATCAAGGACGAGCGTGTCCTCGGTCAGAAGGCTCGCGATCATCAACGGTAGCGTTGCGTTCTTCGCGCCCGAAATCGGGATCGTACCGTTCAACGGCCTGCCGCCTTTGATGCGAATGCGGTCCATCGATCCCCCTTATCGTCCGGTTCGCCCTCACCTGCCCGCCCGATTGGGGCGAAAGTGGGAACACGATCAGGACGAGCGGTTGTCACGTCCGCCGGTCGTCACCGTTTCATCGCCCGGTTTGCCGCCGGATGCCGCACGGCCGCGCGCTTGCATCTTCCGCCGGCGTAGATTCTCGCGTAACGCGGCTGCACGACGTTCTTTATTCGTCGAACTTGACTTGTCTTTGGTATCCTTCGGGCTCCGGCGCATCATTTTGCCACTAAACTCGCGCCGGCGGCCCCCCGCAAGTGGCGAGCATGCACGCGGCAGGCCCCTTGCCTTGCAGCCGCGGACCCCTTGTGGCACTTTCCGTTGCGTTCCGGCGAGGATTTTCTCGCGTCGTGCAATCTCATTTCGCTGCCGTAGCTCAGTGGTAGAGCACCCCCTTGGTAAGGGGGAGGTCGTCAGTTCAATCCTGACCGGCAGCACCACGACATCGCGGCTTCACCGCGTTTCAGCAACAGCGCTGTTTGCGTCAAATCCGTTGCTGCCTTTGATCCCGCTCAATAGGCAGGGTTTGAACTTCAGCCAATATCGCCTCGACAAACAGGGTGGATCGCTTCTAAAAAGAAGAGCTTGGGTCCTGGAAATGGCTGGTTCTGCATGATCTATGATGCTTTTTTCTCTGATGCCCTAACCCGTCTTCGGGAGGAGCGCCGCTATCGGGTTTTTGCCGATATCGAGCGCATCGCCGGCCGTTTCCCGCATGCGATCTGGCATTCGCCGGATGGCCCGCGCAACGTCGTGTTGTGGTGCTCCAACGACTATCTCGGCATGGGCCAGCATCCGAAGGTCATCGGTGCCATGGTCGAAACCGCGACCCGCATGGGCACCGGCGCCGGCGGCACCCGTAACATTTCCGGTACCAGCCACCCGCTGGTCGAACTCGAACGCGAATTGGCGGACCTGCACGGCAAAGAGGCGGCGCTGCTCTTCACGTCGGGCTATGTCTCCAACGAGACCGGGATTTCAACGATTGCCCGCCTGCTTCCCAACTGCCTGATTCTCTCGGACGCTTACAACCACAATTCGATGATCGAGGGCGTGCGCCAGTCCGGCTGCGAGAAGAAGATTTTCCGGCACAACGATCTTGCGCATCTTGAAGAGCTCTTGCGTGCAGCGGGACAGCGGCCGAAATTCATCGTGTTCGAAAGCATCTATTCGATGGACGGCGACGTGTCGCCGATTGCCGCAATCTGCGATCTCGCTGAGCGCTACGGCGCCTTGACCTATCTCGACGAGGTGCATGCGGTCGGCATGTACGGTGCGCGTGGCGCAGGCATCGCCGAACGCGACGGAACGATGGCACGTGTCGATGTCATCGAGGGAACGCTCGGCAAGGCCTTTGGCTGCTTCGGCGGCTACATCGCGGGCGGCGCGAAGCTCATCGACGCCGTGCGTTCCTATGCCCCGGGCTTCATCTTCACGACCTCGCTGCCGCCCGCGGTGTGCGCTGCGGCAGCGGCGTCAATCCGGCATCTGAAAACATCGCATTGGGAGCGCGATCGCCACCAGGAGCGCGTCGCTCGCGCCAAGGCGATACTCACGGCCGCGCAATTGCCTATCATGCCGAGCGCCACGCACATCATCCCGATCGCGGTTGGCGATCCGGAGAAATGCAAGGCGGCGAGCGACTTGCTGCTCGCTGAGCACGGCATCTACATCCAGCCGATCAATTTTCCGACGGTGCCGAAGGGAACCGAGCGCCTGCGCATCACGCCGACGCCTTATCACGACGACGCGCTGATCGATGCGCTCGCCGAAGCCTTGGTGGACGTTTGGGAACGCCTTGGGTTGCCGCTTAAGAGCCGCGCGATGGCGGCGGAGTAAGCGCGTAGCGCCGACTTTTCACCTCAGGACGATACGGACGAGATCGGCTGCGTTCCGAGCGCCGAGCTTGTTCATGATGCGCGCGCGATGCACCTCTATGGTGCGTGGACTGATGCCGAGCCGCCGCCCGGATTCCTTGTTCGAAGCGCCGCTTGCGATGTGTCCGAGCACAACGAGTTCACGCGGCGTCAACAGGCTGCGTCCAGAAAAATTCGGCGACAGACTGCCAACCACTTCATTAAGCCCTGCCCAAGACGCAATGGCCATGCGAACGCGCCCTGCAACATCGGCCAGATCGAAGGGTTTTTCGAAGAAATCGAATGCGCCGTATTTGATCGCATCAACCACGATCGGAACGTCGTGATATCCGGAAATCATGAAGATCGGTGCTGGGTATTTCCGGGCGTTGAGCCGTTTTAAAATGTCCAGGCCTGATACGCCGGGAATGCCAATATCAAGAAGCACACAAGCCGGCGCGCGCTCGTCCGTGACGGCGAGGAACGACGTGCCATCTGCGAAACTCGTCACGTAAAATCCCTCGAGGGTGAAATACCGCGAAAGCATCTCGCGGATCGTCGTGTCGTCCTCGACGATGAATAATTCGCTTTCACCGACACGCTGCTGCGCCATGCTGATCCCGTTTCAGCCTCGACCAACGAATCATAAGGTGGACATGGTCACGCCATTTGATGCCGATACGTTTAATTATCAATTGATCTCAATGGCTTATGGCACCAGAGGAATGCGTTATCGGTATCCTGGTGTTGCGCACTTCAACGCAAGTCACTGGATGAGGCCTGGACAAACCAAAATCGCCGCCAGTGTGGCGAGCACACGTGCCGCCACGGCCATTTAGCGGTAATTTCGGCGCCAGCCCGACGGTGGACAACACCGCGTTACCTGTGATGACCTGTATGGGGGGCCGGCGCTTTCGCGCCGCACATCCCAGCCTATTGGCGCAGGAGACCTTATGCTCGAAGGCTGGGTTGTCATCGCGGTTGCGCTTAGTTACATCGGACTTCTGTTCGTCGTCGCGAGTTACGGCGATCGTGTCCGTCGTGTGACGCGCGGCGATCGTGCCCGGCTCGTGATTTATCCGTTCTGCCTTGCCATCTATTGCACGTCTTGGACATTCTTCGGATCTGTGGGCCTGGCTTCGCGCACCGGTTTCGACTTTCTCACGATTTATATTGGCCCGATTCTCATGGTGGGGCTTTGCTCCCCGCTTATCGTGCGCATCGTCCGGCTTGCCAAGGCGCAGAACATCACCTCGATCGCTGACTTCATTGCTTCACGCTATGGCAAGAACCAGGCCGTGGCGGCGACGGTCGCGCTGATCGCCATCTTTGGAATGCTTCCCTATATCGCGTTGCAGCTCAAAGCCGTCTCGTCGTCGCTTACGACCATTCTCGCGCATACGACGGATTCTGGATTCACCCAGCCGCTGTTCGGTGATCTTGCGCTCTTCGTTGCCCTGATGATGGCGGCATTTGCGGTATTGTTCGGCACGCGCCACATCGACGCCACCGAGCATCAGGATGGACTGATGCTCGCGATTGCCACGGAATCAATCGTCAAGCTCGCCGCGTTCCTCGCCGTCGGCATTTTCGTAACGTTCTGGATCTTCGACGGTCCGAGTGAGCTGTTGTCGCAAGCGCTGAGCCGGCCGGATACCGCGAATGTACTCACCAGCGTTCCGCAACCTGGATCGCTGCTGACGATGACATTGTTGTCTTTCGTCGCAATCGTTCTCTTGCCGCGGCAGTTTCACGTCACCGTGGTGGAGAACCACAGTGAGGCTGAAATCCACCGGGCGGCATGGCTGTTCCCGCTCTATCTCGTGTTGATCAACCTATTCGTG
>JACQTM010000202.1 GCA_016210825.1 Hyphomicrobiales bacterium | reverse complement strand
CCCGAGCGGGATCGCGGTCAGCACGCCGGCTTTAACCTCGGCCGCGAGCGGCAGGATGCGTTTCTCCGCCTCGCGATTGTCGAGCGAATAGTCGATTTGCACGAAATCCGGCTTTTCGCGCTTGAGTATAGCTTCGAGCGCGGGAAATTCGTTGTGATAGGTCGAGGTGATGCCGATGTAGCGGCACACGCCCTTCGCCTTCCATTCCCGAAATTGCGCGAGCGATTGGCGTGGGCGGCTCACGTTGTGGAATTGCAGCAGATCGAGCTTTGCCGTCTTGAGCCTGGTCAGGGAACGCTTGAGCTCTACGGCGTCGGGCGCTTCGAGCTTCGTCGCGATGAAGAGCTTATCGCGCAGGCCTGCCGCCGCGATCGCGTCTCCCAGCACGCTCTCGGCATCGCCATAGACCGAGGACGTGTCGATTAGGCGCCCGCCATTCGCGACCAGGGCTTTCACAACCGCGGCCGCCTTGCTTCGCGTCGCCTCATTGGCTTTGTCGTAGACGTACGCCGTGCCAAGGCCGACCGCGGGAATCTGCTCGCCGCTATTTGGGATGGCACGGGTAATCAGCGGTGCTTCGGTTTGCGCCAGGGCCGGCGGCGCGATCAATGCCGCGCCGGCCAGCGTCGAGAATTCGCGCCGTGTCATCCGGATCGCCATGTCAGTCTCCTTATCAACCTTCCCGCGTCAGCACTTTTTGCGCGGCAAGCGCGCGGCGCTCCTGGGTGCGGCCGAGCGCCGCCGAGAGAATGAACCAGCCCGCCGCAACCGGCAGCGCGACGAGCGCGATCGCGCCGAGCTTTAATCCGAGCGCCTGCAAGCCGTCGAACACCCAGCCATATAACGCATCGGAGCCGCGATAGATCACGACATCGATCAGATTCTTAGCCTTATATTTCTCCTCGCGCCCGACCACCGTGTAAAACACCTGACGCGCCGGGTTGGCGATGGCGAAATGCATCCAGCGCTGCGCCACCTGCACCACCAGCACGACGGCAAGCGTTGGCGAGAGCGCGAGCGCGGCAAAACCCACGATATAGATCGCCGGCAGCGCGCCCGCCGAGAAGCCAGTCCCGAAGCGCTTGAGCACCCGGGCCGTAACAAGGATCTGCGTTGCGAGCGTCAGCAGGCTCACGGCGAGATCGATGCCGGCGAAGACGCGGGTCTGCGCGCCCGCACCCTTCACTTGCGCCGCAACGATGTGGGCTTGCTCGAAATAGAGGATGGTGGCGCCGAACGACAGCAGGCTGACCCAGGCGCCGACGCCAAGCAGATAGGGCGAGCGAATTAGCTCGGGCAGCGCCGCGAAGGCACTACCGCCGATGACCTGCCGTTCGGGTTGCGCGGGTGCGTATACGGTAACCGTGCGTTCAAGCCGGTGGACGCAGAATACGGCGAGTTCAAGCAATGTTGCCGCCACGAGCAACAAGTTCACCGGCCCGAGCGGCACTGAAAGCCCGATCGTGAGGGCCGGCCCGAGCAACGCGCCGGCGGTGCCGCCGGCCCCGATGAAACCGAATAGCCGCTTACCCTGTTCGGCGGTGAATAGGTCGGCCATGAACGACCAAAACACCGCGACGGCGAACAGATTGAACACGCTGACCCAGACGAAGAACACGCGCGCGACCACCACGGCCTCGATGTCCAGTGTCAGCAGCAGCCAGAACAGCACCAGGTTGGCGACGAAGAAGTGATAGACGATGGGAATGAACCGCACACGCGGCAGCTTCGCCACCAGCGCGCCATAGAGCGGCTGCGCAACGAGCAGCGTCACGAAGGTGGCGGTGAACAGCCACGGCAGGTTCCTAACCCCGCCGGCAATGCCCATCTGGTCGCGCAGCGGCCGCAACACGTAGTAGCCCGCGAGCAGCGTAAAGAAATAAGCGAAGGACCACAGCGCCGCCGCGCGCTCCTGCGGCGTTGCCGGCATCGCCCGGGTGAGCCAGCGATGGAGCGCGGTCACGGCGTAAGCGACAGCTTCTGCTTGAATTCGGCGGCGGTCACCGCCTGCCCGTAGCCCGGCGCGCCGCGCTGGAAGCGCTTCGCATCCGCGAGCTTGCCAACCACCACCGGATCGAAGCCGGCGTTGCGCACCAGACCGGCCGCGACCTGCACGGCTTCCGCATCGTCGCCGGCGATCGGGATCGCGAGCTTCGGATCGGGGCGGTTCGCCTCGCGCGCGAAGATCGCGTAGGAAAGCGTATTGAACGCGCGCACCAGTCGCGCGCCGGGGAGATATTTCTGCGAGGTCGCGCCGATGCCGTCGCGCTCGACTTCCTCGGCGATGGCGCCGTCGCGCGCGGCAACGGCGTTGCCGGCATCGAGGACGATCTTGCCCTTGAGCGCCGTTGCGTGATCGCGGCCGATCTGCGGCATCGCGCCGTAAGGCACGGCAAGGAAGACGACCTCGCCAAAAGCAATGGCCTCGTCAACCGTACCGGCCTTGGCGAGTGTGCCGAGCCCGGTGACGAGATCCTTCAGCTGCTCGGGATGGCGCGACGAAAACAACACCGGATGGCCGGCTTTGACCCACAGCCCGCCGATCGTGCCGCCGATCCGGCCCGAGCCGATGACGCCGATGCGCATTTTCGTGCCGCTGGCCGCTTGGGCCAATGCGTTTGCCGGCCATAGCGCGGCGGCCAGGATCAATGCGCCGCCCGAAACGAGCAACGTGCGGCGGCTGCGGTCAGTGGCGTCATGCTTTCGCATCGAAACCTCCTCGCGTTCGGATTGTCCGGTTAACGCAATCCCGTGGTGTTGAACCGTCCGATACGTATCACGGTTGCGTGAGAGGTGGCGTGCTCAGTAGCGCCGTTTTCACAAGCCTCACGCCGCTTGCCGGCCCCCCATGAGTCGGGTTTGATGGTCATAACGCTGGGGAGCGGGTTGTTTGCGTGCCGAACGTCACCCTCAATTCCAATGTGGAATTCTGAAGATGTTGCAAATTCGTATCTGCTTCACCATCCAGATCATCCTGTTGGCACCGCTTGCAGTGCCCGTGCCGTACGCACTGGCGCAACGTCAGGACGACATGACGATTGTCGACCAGCCCGGGTTCGTTCCCGATGCGGCCGACGAAGAGCTGCCGCCGCAGCTTCATCGCCAAATTGTGCTCTATCGCTCCAACGAGGCGCCCGGCACGATCATCGTCCATACCTCCGAGAGGTTTCTCTATATCGTGCAGCCGAACGGACGCGCCATCCGCTACGGTATCGGCGTCGGCCGCGAGGGCTTTCAATGGCAGGGCCTGCTTCGCATCTCCAAGAAGCAGGAATGGCCGGACTGGACGCCGCCGCCGGAAATGATCGAGCGCCAGCCCTATCTTCCGCGCTGGATGGCCGGCGGACCCGGCAATCCGCTGGGTGCGCGCGCGCTTTATCTTGGAAGCACAGTCTATCGAATCCACGGCACCAATCAGCCGCAGACCATCGGCACGGCCGTCTCGTCCGGATGCTTCCGCCTGGTCAATCCCGACGTCATCGACCTTTACGAGCGCGTTCCGGTTGGGACCAAGGTGGTCGTCCGCCAGCAGCCGACATTGTGATCGTGCCACGACCGTCGCCGGGGCTCGTTGTTTCGACGTGACGTAAGGGGATGGAGCATGCGTAAATTTTTCGCGCTGAATTTTCGCACCGGGCTCCTGATCGGGTGCGCAATCGCGATTGCGGTTGCGGCGGGCGCCATCACTTACGAACGCTACGACACGAAAACACTTAAGCGGACGATCCGGCGCGATGCCGTGCATTGCGGCGTCAATACCGGACTGCCCGGGTTCTCAAGTGTCGACGATAAGGGAAACTGGTCGGGGTTCGATGTCGATTTTTGCCGCGCCGTTGCGGCCGCGATTTTTGACAATCCCGGCAAGGTTAAATTCGTTCCGCTGGACGCCAAGGAGCGGTTCACGGAACTGGCGAAGCGCAAGGTCGATGTGCTCGCGCGCAATTCGACATGGACCATGTCGCGCGAAACGGAATACGCGCTGCATTTCGCGGCGGTGTCCTATTACGACGGGCAAGGTTTCATGGTGCCCAAGTCGCGCAACGCTGCCTCCGCCCTGGAGCTTGATGGAAGCAAAGTTTGCGTCCAGGCGGCAACCACTTCAGTGCTCAATCTCGGGGACTACTTCCGCACCAACAATATGAAATATCAGGAAATGAAATTCTCAAGACTGGACGATGTCTTCAGCGCCTACGCGTCCGGGCAGTGCGATGTCCTGACCACGGATGTTTCCCAACTTTACGCGCTTCGTCTCAAGCTGCAAAAGCCCGGCGACCATGACATCCTGCCGGACGTCATTTCAAAAGAGCCGCTGGCGCCGGTCGTTCGGCAAAAGGACGACGACTGGCTGCTGATTGTGAAGTGGACCCTCTACGCCATGCTCAACGCCGAAGAGCTCGGGATTACGTCGAAGAACATCGACCAGGCGCTCAAGTCCAAGAAGCCGGACGTCATGAGATTTGTCGGCACCGAGGGCGAATATGGTGAGCAGCTTGACCTTACCAAGGATTGGGCCGTGCGCATTATCCGCCACGTCGGCAACTATGGCGAAGTCTATGAACGCAACGTCGGCACGGGCTCGAAACTCGGCATCCCGCGGGGTTTGAATCAATTGTGGACCGCGGGCGGCATTCAGTACGCGCCGCCGATCCGTTAGCTGAAGCTCCAGGGCAGCAGCGAAAGCGGCATTGTTCGGGTTTCCTGAATAGCCTCTGGCGGCGGTCACCCCTGTTAGGCGGCGTGCGGGGAACCGGGGGTAAGATCCGGGGCGCCGGGGTTGGTTTCGCTCGAATCAGCGCCCATTTCTATCCTCTTGTTTGGAAACGGTTTTTCCAAAAACCGATCTCCATACCCGACATAAGCCGGAGGTAGGCTTGTTCAGGATCGTGCCCAAAACCGCGCGTTTTGAACCTTTGGACCAGTGCCACGACCAATCCCCGAGGCACATCAGGAACGCCAGAGGTGGACGCTATGTCACGTACAGGTCGCGCACTGAATTTGGTTACAGCCATTGTGGCGGCGCTTTGGTTCGCCCATAGCCCGGCCGCTGCACAGGCTTCTTCACGGTTGATCGAGACGGTCGGCGTTGCCGGCGCCCGGACGCAGGTTGCGTCGGCGGACACGGCCGCTCCCGCGCCGCGCACCGGCTTCAATCTCGCACAAGCCACGGGACCCGAGCGCCGCATCGCGCTCGTGATCGGCAATTCGAAATATGAAGCGGCAAAACCGCTGCCCAATCCGGCCAACGACGCCGAGGCAGTCTCGGAACTGTTCAACCAGGCCGGCTTCGAAGTCGTCAAAGCCTTCGATCTCAATCGCGAGCTGATGCGCCAGGTGATCGGCGAGTTCGCCGCCAGAGTCGCGGAAAAGGGCCCCAATTCGGTGGCGCTTGTCTATTACGCCGGCCATGGCCTGCAGGTGGACGGGGATAATTACCTTGTTCCGGTCGACGCGCGTTTCGAAAAGGAAAGCGACGTCCCCGAGCAGGGCGTGCGCCTTGCCGATCTGATGGCGACGCTTGAAAGCGTGCCGAGCAAGATACGCATCGTCATTCTCGACGCCTGCCGCAACAATCCGTTCTCGACACTCAATAACGTCGCCGGCAAGGGTCTCGCCATTGTCGATGCACCGTCCGGCTCGATCGTCGCCTATTCGACGGCGCCCGGCACGGAGGCCTTTGACGGCCAGGGCCGGTACTCGCCCTATGCCGCCGCCTTCATGCGCACCGCTAAGACGCCTAACCTTCCGATCGAACAGGTCTTCAAAAAAGTGCGCGGGCTCGTTGACGATATCTCGGGCTCGAAGCAGATGCCGTGGGAAAGCACCTCGCTGATCAGTGACTTCGTGTTCTTCACGAACGCTGATGCCGCGGCTGCGGCTCCTGTGCCGGTCAAGGTTGCACTTGCCGACCTTAGCACCCGCTCCGTCCGCGACGCCTATCAGGTCGTGGTCGAGGAAGACTCGGTCGAATATTACGAGGAGTTCGTTCGCCTTTATCCGCGCGATCCGCTCTGCGATTACATCCGCCGGACGCTATTGCGCCGGCTGCAGATGATCGCCTGGCACAAGGCCACGAAGTCAAACAATGCCGCAGCCTACGCCGCCTTCCTCGCCAAGCACGGCAACAGCGACCTCGCGAAAGCCGCGAAGAAACTGCAGGAACAGCCGAAGCTCGTCTCGCTAACGAAATTTGACGTCAAGATCGGCAAGACCGCACCCGTGATCCCGTTCCAACGGAACGGCCAGAACGGCAACGGCCTTGGCATTAAGACCGGTAATCTGAACGGCCAGAACCGTATCGGTACCAGCATCAACACCAACATCAACACCAATACCAGCACCGGCATCACGAACGGCAATCTGAACGGTCAGACTGGTAAGACCATCAAGCCCGGTACGGTGATCCCCGCGGCGCCGAATGGCCAAAATGGTCTCGGCATCAAGACTGGCACGGTGATCCCCGCGACCAACACGGTGATCCCCGCGACCAACAATGGTCAGACCGGTCAGACCGGCAAGAACAGCACCGGCATCAAGGTTGGTAACCTGCCGACGAACGGCGCCGGAAACGTGACCACGCTGTCCAATACGAACGCGGGCAATACCGTGCTCAAAAATGGTCAGACCACGCCGAAGGTGCTGAACAATGGATCGATTACGCCGAAGGTGCTGGACAAACCGGTGAGGATTGATCGTCAGGTCAATATCCAGAACCAGATCAACGTGCAGCCCAAGGTCATTCAGAATCAGAACTTCAATCGCCAGCGCTAATCCAAGCCGCCAACGAGGAATCCGAAGACCGGGGCCAGTCCCCGGTCTTTCGATTCCGCCCCCGCCGAAATTTGGCTGATGCCGTGCAATCCCGGCGTGTCGACCGATATCCGTAGTTTGGGGCCAAGCAGCATCAACGCCGGCGTTCCATCATGTCGCCCTTGGCAGGTATCCCGGCAGGCGTCAGATTTGATAGGCCATTCGAAAGCCGCCCCAAGCTTTGCCTAGAACGCGGATCGGACAGTCGACCTCTTTCACCAGCACGATTACGCCATTACCCATGTCACGTGGATTGGACTGGATGAGATAAGGCCGCGTGTTGCGGGCCGCGGCGAGGCCCGTGCGATTATCGAAAAAGCGCCGATTACGCGAATGAGCCGTGTTCCAATTCACGTCGCCGGGACGTTGCGGCTGTGAATACTTGCGATTATGGACGGGCAAATAACCATTCCGGTCGACCACGTTAGAGAATATCAAGCGGCTGTCCTCGACCAACAGGCGCTCTAGGATTTCCGGCAGCGCCTGCTCGAGCGCATCGAGATAGGACGTGCGATATTGCTGCGGATTAGTGCCGGGGATTGGCACATAGTTATTGTCGAACAACGCTTGCTCGGTGAGCCGGCCGCTGGTGACCAGCCGCTCGAATAGCGAGGAAACTTCCGCTGCGGCTTTCATTGCGCGATCGATAAATTCCTTGTTCGCGGCGCGGATGGTGTTGAGTTTTTTCTCCAGCGATTCGCGCACGACATTATTCATATCGATGAAGTTCAGATGAAAACCGAGATTCGACCGGTTCACGACTCGCGCCTGCAGGCGACCGATGTCGGCAATTTCGACCGGATGCACGGTTCCGATCTCGATATTGATGGCTGCATTATCTTCGAGGTTGACGAGCGCACCGCCCTCGTTCAAATCCACGCTCTTGCCATGGCACCGGCGGCCGGGAAGCTCGATGACGACGGTAAGTTCGCACGGCAATCGATCGTATTTACGACGGTCTCCGAGTTCGGTCTGCCGCAGGAAAATGGAAAAGCGGGTGCGCAGCTTTTGGACGAGATCGGAAGCAATCTTGCCGGAGCGATCGATTTGGCTGCTCTCGTGCGTCGCTTGTTCGGCCGCGTTCTTGATCTCGACTGTCGAACTCGTCACTTGATCCACGAAGCCGGAGGCCGTGGCGGCATTGTGCGACAATTCCTCGGTCGTCGCGCCCTGCTGATTGACGGCGGCCGCAATGGCGGTAAAAACGGGACGGATGCCATCAATATTCGCTGATATCCGGCCCAGCGCTTCAATCGAGGAGTGAGCATCGCGCTGTAGCTTCTCGATACGCCGGACAATCTCGTCGGTTGCTTCCTGGGTCTCGACCGAGAGCGCCTTCACCTCGTTTGCAACCACGGCAAATCCGCGCCCAGCGTCGCCGGCGCGCGCAGCCTCGATGGTGGCATTGAGCGCCAAAAGGTTCGTTTGCTTGGCGATCTTGGAAATGAGCGCGACGACCGTGCCAATCTCCGTGGATGAAATCTTGAGATTGTCGATGCTTTCGCCCGCCTCATCCGCGGTTTTGGTCGCCTGATTTGTGAGCTCGCTCGCCACTTCGACTTGCCGGTTGATCTCGCCAGTGGCCTTGGCAAGCTCTTCGTTCGCGGCAGCTAACTGCCGTACGGCATCGTTCGCTGTATTGACGAGGCCGGAGAGATCTTCGGTGCGTCGAAGAATTGCTTCAAGTGCCTTAGTTGACGTGCCAATGCCGGTTTGGACCTGTTTGGAGGCATGTCCGACCTCGGCGATCAATTTGCCGAGGTCGTCTTCGAAGAGATTTAGGGAC
Organism: Hyphomicrobiales bacterium; assembly: GCA_016210825.1. Taxonomy (GTDB): domain Bacteria; phylum Pseudomonadota; class Alphaproteobacteria; order Rhizobiales; family Xanthobacteraceae; genus JACQTM01. Next base: position 7,355 of record JACQTM010000202.1, on the reverse strand, counting down.
TCCCGGACCGTCGCAAGCGACGTTTCGATTTTGCTCTTTGCCGCATCGTCTTCAGGCGGAAGCAAGGGCACGAGCTTGGGCGACGCCTCATTGAGCTCGGTGGCCAGTTGTTCGATCCGGCGGACAAAGCGTGCGAGCAAGGGCATCGGAGGATTTCCGGGGTCACACGATGCAAAGGTGCGCGTGGTCTGCTCTTTTGGAAGCAAGTGCGGACTATTGACACGATATGGTTAACTGCGCGCTAACAGGCCGCTCAAGTGCCTCGGAATGCTCATTTTATTCACCCAAACGCCAGTGCATTGGGGAGTTCGGCGGTGGCGGTGAATTCGATGTTGCTTCCGAAACCAAGGCTTATGCACATCGATGATTAAAACCGAACCTGCGGTGAGCGAATGCAATGCCGGACCGATACTCATCACGGTGTTATATTGATCCATTGGGACAATGGACGTCACACCGCTGACTTCTCATCATGACTTCACGCCGAAGTAGTTTAGGCAGCAAATACCCGAAAAGCGAGTAACGCCAGGGAGGGCGACATGGTCGAATCCGTCTACAAGATTATCGAAGTGGTCGGCACCAGCACTGAATCGTGGGAGAAGGCCGCAAAGGCTGCGGTCGACAGGGCCGGAAAAACATTGAGGGATCTTCGTGTCGCTGAGATTGTGCAGCTGGATATGCAGCTCAAGAATGGAAAAGTCGAGGCGTATCGCGCGAAGGTGAAAGTGTCGTTCAAGTTCGAGGGCAAAGGTTAGCTCCAGCGGACGGCAATAATCCGCATACCCGCGAAAAGACGGCGTAGCCGGCGATGAGCGCACCGTCCGGCGATGTGTTGCCTTGAATTAATTTTGATGTTGAGTTGGATCTGCTTTTAAATGCGGAGCGGGCATGGGCCACGTTAGATTCGCTATTTCACCTAAATCGAACCTTCAGTGCCGGATAGCCATGCTGCGCGGCCACGACGCCGCTGCCCATTGGAAAAAAATCAAATTACGCCAAATGCGCCGCATGCTGCGACCTAGCGTCTCACGCGCATTCTGTTTCTTCACCTGCTAGGATTAGTCCTTAAATAGGAGACCTCCATGTTCAATTTCCTGATTCTGCTTGGTGTCGTTGCATTTTGTGGCGCTGGGTTGACGTTATGGCTCCTCATGCCAAAGGGCGGAAAGCCTAGTCCCATCGCCGGATCAAGATATGAGGCGTACTGCGTCGTTGGGTTGGTTGCCATCATAGGACTGGGGATCGGAATGTTCATCGAGGGGGCGACATTAGCATTCAAGTAATTTTAGCGTCGCGATGTCGGAATTTTATGCGGCGGGATACAAACAGACCTCTTTAAGCCTGTTCTAATTCGTCCGCATAAGGCAAAGCCAGGTGGCACGGCTATCTATCCGACACCTCCATAAGGGACACCGGAGAGTCGCGACATATCCTCTTTCCATGTCACGAGATCGTCGATCGAAAGCTGATTTAAGTGAGTGTGGCCGCAGGCGCGCGCCAAAATCTTCATCAGCTCCACCGATGACTTGAAGAACTGGGCAAGGCGCTCGGCTGATTTGCTCACATCAAGGCGCGCCATGAGGTGCGGCTTCTGCGTGGCGATACCCACGGGACAATTGTTGGTGTGGCACGCGCGCATACCAATACAGCCGACCGCTTGGATGGCCGAATTAGCAACCGCAATCGCATCCGCCCCCAGCGCCAGCGCTTTGGTGAAGTCGGCGGGTGTGCGCAAGCCGCCCGTGATAACAAGGGTGATATCCCTGCGTCCGCTGTTGTCCAGGTGCCGCCGCGCCCGCGCCAGCGCAGGGATCGTCGGCACGGAAATGTTGTCGCGAAAGATCACCGGCGCGGCGCCGGTCGCCCCGCCGCGCCCGTCGATGATAATGTAGTCGCAGCCGACGGCGAGCGCGGCATCGATGTCCTTCTCGATGTGCTGGGCGGAGAGTTTGTAGCCGACCGGAATGCCGCCGGTACGGTCGCGCACCTCGTCAGCGAAGTCCTTGATCTGGGATACGTCCGTCCAATCCGGAAAGCGCGCCGGCGAGACTGCATCCTTTCCTTCCGGGAGCCCGCGTGTGACGGCGATCTTGCCGACCACCTTCTTGCCCGGCAGGTGGCCGCCGGTTTCGGTCTTCGCGGCCTGACCGCCCTTGAAGTGGAAGGCCTGGACGCGCAGCACCTTGTCCCACGCGAAGCCGAAGCGGGCGGAGGCGAACTCGTAGAAATAGCGGCTATTGGCCGCCTGCTCCTCGGACAGCATGCCGCCTTCGCCCGAGCAGATGCCGGTGCCGGCGAGCTCCGCGCCTTTCGCCAGCGCGATCTTCGCCGGCTCCGACAGGGAGCCGAAGCTCATGTCCGAAACCAGCAGTGGAATCTTCAGCGTCAGCGGTTTTTGCGCGTTCGGCCCAATCACGACCTCGGTGCCGACCTCCGTGTCGTCGAGCTGCGGCGGCGTGGCAAGTTGTGCGGTGATGATCTGGATATCGTCCCAGGATGGAAGCTGCTGGCGCGGGACACCCATGGCTTCGACCACGCCGTGATGGCCGGTTTTCTTCAGGCCGTCCGCCGCGTAACCCTGGATCAGTTTGACATGCGGTTCGACCGGATCGCCGTGCACGTCAGCGTAGAGGCCGAGGTAAGCGTCGCGCTGGTAGGGTTGCGGATGATCTTTTTCCCAGGCGGCGATCTCGTCCTGGTCGACAAGAACCTTTCCGCCCTCGATCCAGGAACTGAATTTCCGTAGCGCCTCCGCGTTGTTGTATTCGCTTATTCCGGTATCGATGCGGTAATCCCAATTGTGCAGCCCGCAAATCAAATTATCGCCGCTGACATAGCCGTCCGCCAGCAGCGCGCCGCGATGCAAGCAGCGCCCGTAGAGCACGGAGACTTGCGCGCTGTGACGGATGATGACCAGATCGACATTGCCAACCAATGCATAGGCCGGCATGCGATCCGCGAGTTTCGGCCAGTCTGCAACGGCGACCTTGTTCATCCCCGTCTCCAATCACCGATCAATCCAACACGACATTATGACATCGCGCGCCGAACGTTGCTTTTATGTCGTCCCGGGCGGCAGCGAAATCGCCGCGGGCGTGCCGGGGGCGAGCGGCCGTGGATCCACTTCGATCACGCCGCCCCGCAGGCGCACGCGGTAGGTCACGAGCCGTTCGGTGAATGGCGCAGGCGCACAGCCGTCGTCGAGTTTGTATTGATAGCCGTGCCAGGGGCAGGTGATGCAGCCGTCGATGATGCGGCCTTCACCGAGCGGTCCGTTCTGGTGCGCGCATAGATTGGTCAGCGCGCCGATGCGGTCGCCGTCGCGAAAAACCGCGATGCGCTCGCCCCCGGGCACAGCAACGATGCGGGCGCGTTTGTCGGGAATTGATCGCGGCGGTCCCACCGCGATCCAACCGTCGTTTTGCGGCGCGACGCCATGATCGGCCGGGCGCTCGCGCCAGCCGGCCACGACATGCAGCGTCGTCACGGACAAAAATGCCGCGCCTAACAGAAGCGGAATGATCGGACTGCGATATTCCTGCATGATGCCGAGCGCGACATGCAGCACCAGCAGGCCATAGGCCGCGTACAGCGCCATGTGCAGCGATTTCCATGTCCGTGGCGTCAGGAAATTGAGCCAATAGTCATGACTGGTGGATGCCATCAGAAAAAGCACCGCGAGACTTGCGATACCCAGCGCATGAAACGGGAACGTGGCGATACTGGTATAGGCGGAAAAATTCACCAGCTGCGAGGCCATAAAGTCGAGTAAATCCTGCGCGCGATAGTGCAGGACGACCAAAATCGCATGCACCGATGCGACGACAAACGTCGCCACCCCAAAATGACGGCGATTATAAAGGACAGGTAAGAAACGACGGTCGAGCCGTGCGAGCGGACCAATCATGAGAACGAGCGTCAGCATGGTGAAGGCGCAGATGCCGAATGCGCGTACGCGCAGAATCGACCATTCGGCCAGGCTGGCCGGCGGATTGATCCACGACCAAGCCGCCATGAAGATGCCGATAAAGAGCACAATCCCCGTGATGAGCACGCCGTCATAGACGAGCTTGTCGCGGTTCCATTGGATGGCGCGGTAGCCGACGCTCATGTCTGGGCGACCACCGTGGCGTGAGGCGCCGCCGCCTGCACCGGCGGGCGGAAATAGAGCGCTGCGGCGAAGCCGATCGCAACCGCCAAGGCCAAAGCCAGCCAAAGTGTAAGATGGATCGTCCGGTGCGAGCGGGTCATCGCTGCATTCGCGCTTTAATCCAGCGGCGCAGCACGACCGGCCACAATGCCGCGGCGCCGGGGAGCAGCACGAGCCGCGCGCCGAATGTCACGGTAACGGGCTCGGGTAGGACGCGCGTGACGCCGTAGGTCACGAACGCAATCGCAAGCACGATACCTGCAACCGCGTAAAACGCGATGGCGGCGAGCAAGATCGTGGCAATTGCGCTCATCTGACTCGTCCAGGATCGAAAAATTCTAGCGCGTTACATGTAAAATCGGCATTCATCTCCCGCCGGTACACACATAATGACCAGCGTGGATTCGTGAAATTTCAGCCGGCATTTCCCGCATACCCTCCATTACGGGTGTCAGAGTAATCATTTGTGCGAATTGCGGCAATCCGCAACGCGAGGGCGGCATTGCGCGCTGTCGGCTTCAGATCTATTCGCTGCAAGCAATGCAATTTACGCGCGGAGATTAGCGGTCTATCCGCCGGCGCACGGCAGGCAAGTCCGGCCGTTAACGAGCGCGGCTGATCCCGTAAAAATTGGCGATCGGCGCGAAGACGAATCCGGAAATGAACCCATAGACGAAGCTCTCGACGGCACCCGTGAGAATGCCCCAAACGTCCCAGGAAAATCCGGGAAAGAACTGCAGCCACGGCTGGTGCAGGTCGCGATCCGGTACGATCAGCGCAAGGGCGAGACAGGCGAGATAAGCCACGACAAGAAACGTTCCGAGGCTCAGGCCAAGCCGGAGCGGGCAAAGTACGCGCTCAGTCATGACGATGCTCACGTTGATGGCCATGCCGATGCCCGAAGAAGTGCATCAGCGGGCACAGAAGGAGGACGACATAGGGTAGCGCGCCGAAGATGTGACCGGTGTGATTCCACAGCAAGTATGCGCCGAGCAATGCGGTCGTCAGCGTGAATAGCCAGCTGAGCTTCGAGCCGAAAAAATCACGCGCTTCGACTTTCATGGCGCATCCCATGTCTGTTATTAAATGATGGCCGCCGGCCTTTCCGGCCGCTTTGCGCTGGATCAAATAATGAACCAAGGAATCTTCGCATGCGCCCTCGAACAAGACCGGTGTCGGCAAGAGTCGCGCCGGCGGCATGGATTGGCGGCGCGCGCACTTATCTCGCGCTTATCTTCGCCGGAAATTTGATTTGGGAAACCGCCCAGCTACCGCTTTACACGATCTGGACGACGGGAACGCGATGGGAGCAGACCTTCGCGGTCGCGCATTGTACGACCGGAGATCTCTTGATTGCGGTGAGCACGCTTGCGCTTACGCTGGTCGCGGTTGGCAATCGCAATTGGCCGCGCGAGCGTTTCTGGCAAGTGGCTGCCCTCGCGATCGTGCTGGGCGTCGGCTACACGACTTTCAGCGAATGGCTCAATATCAACGTGCGCACTGCATGGGCATATTCGGAGCGTATGCCGGTTCTCCCGTTGTTCGGATTTGATGTCGGCCTGTCGCCGCTGCTGCAATGGATCATCGTTCCGGCTGCGAGTTTCGCGGTCACCCGGGCGATGGCCAAAGCGCGCAACGGAACTATGCCGTGACTCCGTTCGCCATCAGCGGTCTGGCGTGAATTGCACCGTTATTTTACCGATCGGATCGAGCGTCCATTCGAAGCCGGTGTCGGCGGCTTCCAGTAGCTGCAACGGCGTGGTTGAGCCGCAGATGATGAACTGGCCGGCACGCAGCCTGTCGTCGAAATGCGAAACCACATTGGCGACGTGACGCACGATCTCGATCAGCTCGCCGATATTGGCCTCGAGATTGGCCGGAACCGGAACGTCCTTGCCGGATCGCGTGACGCGGCCGGAAAGGCTGTCGAGCCGTGCGCCCGCGCGTGTCGCGTCGCGCGGACCGAGCACCACATGGCGCTGGAATATGTCGCGCGACAGAACGGTTTCCACATCCTCGATCGGGCAATCGAGGTCCGCGAGCTCGATCGCGGGGCCAAGCGCGGCGATCGCGGCCTTTGCCGTCTCGCGATCCGCGCCGGCGGGAAGGTCCTTGCCGATATAGACGGCGATTTCCGGCTCGACGACGGGCTTCTTCCAGCCTTTCAGGGATACTGTCGCTCCCGGCTGCAGAACCGCGCGATCGAGCAGAAAGCCGACCAGCGGAGCGTCGATGCGCAGCTTTTCTTTCGCCGCCGGCGCACCAAAGCCGACCTTCCAGCCGATCTGCTTTGCTCCCGCATCGAGCCGCTGCTGACGAAGCTTCAGCTGCGCTTGCATGCCTCTGGTGATACGTGGGTCGTTTTTGAACGTCGCCATAGCAACTCCTGTCGTTCCGGGCGACCGAGCGGCAGCGAGGGAGGCCCGGAACCCATAACCACCATAGCTTCGATCTATGCGAGAGAGCGAGGGTATGGGTCCCCGCCGGAGCCTGTCATCGGGCCGCGCTTCGCGCGGACCCGTTGGCGGGGACGACAAATCAGGTGTGGCTCTTCGAATCGGCCTCATACCCCGACGCTTCGATCGAGCCCGCGCCCATCCATCCCCAGACCAGCACGACATCTTCGTCCGAAGTGTTGTTGAAGCCGTGCCAGCAATCGCGCGGCGAATAGACAACGTCGCCTTCGCCGGACGGCTTCTCGCCGCTGTCGGTGTAGATGTGGCCGCGGCCCTTGAGCACGATGAAAAACTCGTCGCAATGGTGATGGCGGTGCCGTTCATGCCGTGCGCCGGGCTTGAGCACGGTCCAGCCGACGACATGATCGGCCCCCGCCGATTTCTTGTCGATCAAGAACTGCACCTGCATATCGACCCAGCCGTCGTCGCGCCTAAGGCCTTCGACTTTCGGCACGTCCTTGATGTTGGTGCGATACATCGACACCGATTTGGGCTCTGTCGCCATCTTGGCCGCCGTGCCCTTAACGGCCTTTGCCAAGGCGGCGCCGATTATTTCGGCGCGTGATTTCATAATTGTCCTCCCAGGCGGCGATAGACTTCGTGCGCGGTGATGAAATCGCGATGATCGATGCCAAGCCCGCGGCAGGCGTTCATGATCTCGTTGGCGGCGGCGGCAAGCGGCACCGGGCTGCCGAGCTTGCGGCCCGCATCGAGCGCGAGCAGCATATCCTTTTGCTGCAGCGTCACGT
>JACQTM010000222.1 GCA_016210825.1 Hyphomicrobiales bacterium | reverse complement strand
TCCCTGATCGTCACAAAATTTCCCGCCGACTTCGCCATCTTCTCGCCTTCGACTTGCAGAAATCCGTTGTGCATCCAGAAATTTGCCATCACCGGCGTATGGAAGGCGCAGCGCGATTGCGCGATTTCGTTCTCGTGATGCGGGAAGACGAGATCGATACCGCCGCCGTGGATGTCGAATGTCTCGCCCAAGAGCGCGCCGGACATTGCCGAGCATTCGATGTGCCAGCCGGGACGCCCCGAACTCCAGGGGCTTGGCCAAGCAGGCTCCCCTTCCTTCGACGGCTTCCACAAGACGAAATCCATCGGATTTTTCTTGTAGGGCGCGACTTCGACGCGCGCGCCCGCCATCATCTCGTCGAGCGAGCGCTTCGCCAGCTTGCCGTAATCCGGCATCGACGTTACATCGAACAGCACATGTCCCTCGGCGGAATAGGCGTTGCCGTTGTCGATTAGCCGCTGGATGAGGGAGATCATGTCCAGCTTGCCGTCGCTTCGGCTCACATATTCGGTGGCGCGCGGTTCATATGTCGGCTCAAGGCAGCCGAGCGCCGCTACGTCGTCGTGAAATTGTTTGTCGGTCTTCTCGGTAACTTTTCGGATCGCTTCGTTCAGCGGAACGCCGGGATACTCCTCCGCCGCGCGCGCGTTAATTTTGTCGTCAACGTCGGTGATGTTGCGCACATAGGTAACTCGCCCCTCGCCCGGATAGAGATGGCGCAGCAGGCGGAACAGCACGTCGAAGACGATAACCGGCCGGGCATTACCGATATGGGCAAAGTCGTAAACCGTCGGCCCGCACACATACATGCGCACGCGCTTAGGATCGAGCGGCGTGAACACCCGCTTCTCCCGCGTCAGCGTGTCATAAAGCTTCAACGTCATCGGACGCTTCGTTGCGGTTGCGATGTTTGACCTCGCCTTTCATAGTGAAAGCCGAGCGAAAACATGCGCCTGGCCCCGCTGGCCGGGCGTCCCTTTGTATCTCGATTCGAGAAAAGACGGCCGCAGCCAGCGTGAGCGCTAGCGAATAATCTCCCGGCAAATGCCGATGCGGGCGGTCGGGCCGTTCATGGCGCGGACAATGGGCAATCGCGCCAAAACCGTCAAGGGCGGGCCCAATCCGGGCCCGGACGGTTAACAAATCCTTAGGATTTACGGTCGCATTATCGCGGTATCGCTCCCAAACCGCGAGTGCTCCCATGCGCTATTGCCTCGCCGCGCTGACTTTCGCCGCCACACTAATTGCCGCCCAGCCGGCACACGCGGAAAAACGCACCTTTATTATCGCCAACAATGCCGATGGCTACGGCGTGGACCGCTGCCTCGCCAGCGGCGCCGCCTGCGGCGCAGCCGCGGCAACGGCCTATTGCAAGTCACGCGAATTCACCCAGGCCGCGTCCTACCGCAAAGTCGATCGCGAAGAAATCACCGGCGCCGTTCCGACGGCCGGCTCGGCTTGCGGTCGCGGTAGCTGTGAGGAATTCGTCGCCATCGAGTGCACGCGCTGAGGCGCCGATCTCTTCCTAGCGCTGCGGTTGACTCCTCATCCACCCAAGGTTGCTTTATTTCCACACCAAGGTGACGTTCTTTCACAGCACGCGCCTGCTATCCTGCAACAAAAAGTTTCGTGGGGAAGCGGCGAATAGCCGGCGCCAAAAACGCGCCGATGTGAAGGGGGAGGACCAATATGCGACACGCATTCGTTTCGGTGTGCCTGGCGGCTGCCATCCCAATTCCGCTCGTATTCGCCCAGAGCTACAAGACGGTGACCGCGAAGGAGCTGGAGCGCAACGCCAATAAGCTCCTTAACCAGCATGTTGAATTGCGCGGCGCTTTCTGCGGCCGAGATCAGAACGAGACCTACGAATGCGCAATTGGCGATACCCTCATTATCCGCGCCAAAAGCATGACGGCGGGACCGGATAAGGACTTTATCGACAAGGAGTGCGGGATTCTCGACACCACTGAGCAGACATCGTTCTGCAAGTTCAACCTGCGCTTCGTTCCAACGGATTTCACGCTGGAGGACGACGAAACCGAGATCAAACGCGGCGGCAAGGTCGTTATCGTGCCGATCAAAGTCGCGGTTTTTACCGTCGACACTGTGACGCCTCTCAAAGGCCGCTAGCGAACGCATCGTTCGACTTGATACATGATCGCGCCGCGAATTCCGCGTGCTCCCCTACCTCCTTGTGGGCAGAAGGCGGAGTGAGAGTGTTCTCATGCAGTCGATTTACCCCACTACGCCGCCTTCAGCAGCGGCCCTCCCCGCCACGCGCTTTCGCGCACGGGAGAGGTTTGAGTGTATTTCGAATTTTCGGTCAGGTTCTCAGGATTCCGGTACGTGGCAAACGGCACAGAGCTTGTTGCCGTCGAGATCGCGCACGTAAGCGCCATAGTAATTCGGATGGTAGTGCGCGCGTAGGCCCGGCGCGCCCTCGGCGGTACCGCCGTTGGCGAGCGCCGCGGCATGAAAAGCATCGACTGCCGCGCGGCTCGACACCGTGAACGCCACCATCGAGCCATTGCCGGCGCTCGCAGCCTTGCGATCATACGGACGCAACACCCAAAACGGTTCATTGATGCCGGCAAAATCACCAGGCGCATAGCCGATCGCAACCTTGTGGGTCTTATTGCGAATGAGGCCGAGTGGAGCAAGCACCGCATCATAAAATCTTGCCGCTTTCGGAATATCGGCCGTGCCGACGGTCACATGACTGAATACGCTGCCGTCGGTAAGCGGTTGCGTGGTCATGATTGAACCTCCCGTTGCTTGCCAGCCTTGAGCCGACGGACGATGACTGCCGCAAGAATAACGAGGGTCATGATTTCCGTCGCGGCGCCGAACAGCGACTTCAACTGCGTGGCAATGCTCGCGGAACCAACGAGCTCAGTCGTCACGCCGGGACCGGCCGCGAGCATCGCGGCAATGCGTGTATTCTCCCAATAGTCCAGGCCGGCCGCTATGACTGGCAGCGCCGCCATGGAATAGCGCCATGCTTGCGGCACTGCCGTCGCACGCAGCCGTCCCAGCGCGGTCATCCACCATAAGATCAGCACGCGCGAGAGCGCATAGAGCGCGGGATAAATTGTGTCGAGGGCGAGCTGGACGCTGGCATAATAAACGCGGCCCTCCTCGCCGAGCATCGCCAGCAAGCCGCGGGCTTCGCCGAGGCTATATCCCATCGGCCGCAGATCGAACGGTTCGGCCCCCTCCGCCAGCTCCGAAAGATGCGCCAGTGTGCCGAACATCATGATGGCCCATAGGATCAAGCTGGCAATAAGCGTCGCCAATACGAACCGCCCCGAGGGAAATCGCGCCGCCACCGATGCGCCTCTTTCGACCGGCACGGCGATGCGCCGTGTCTGCTGCTGCTAATTTATCAGCTTGGCACAAATCTCGCATGAGGTTCTCCATGCCGGCGGAGACTGTTGCCATGAAGATCGTACTGATGACCTTGCTGATCGGCACCATTGCGGCGCTTCCCGGCATTCAACGCCATTTGCAAAATCGCAAGTTTCCAAAGCGCGGCGCCTCGTAGCACGCCAAGTGCGTAAATGCGTTGCAGTGCAAGTGAATACGGCAACGCATGGCTGTCACGCGCAATTGCCATTGGTGCCCGCCGAGGCGTTGCGCACCGGTAAAACTTCCGTCATTTTCGTCCCGCGCACGAACGGCCACCGTTTCAAAGGCGACACCCGGCGCGGGAGGAAACGTGAAGCTCTATACATTCTTCCGGTCGTCGGCCGCCTATCGCGTGCGGATCGCACTCAACCTCAAGGGCATTTCCTACGAGGCCGTGCCCATTCATCTTTCCAAGGACGGCGGCCGGCATAAGACCGCCGAATACCGCGCCATCAACCCGCAGATGCGGGTTCCAACCCTCATGCTGTCCAATGGCGATACTCTGATTCAGTCGCTCGCCATTATCGAGTATCTCGACGAGGTCTATCCCGAACCGCCGTTGTTACCCGCGGATGCAGTAGCGCGCGCCCGCGTGCGTGGCATTGCGCAGATCATCGCCTGTGACATTCATCCACTCAACAATGCGGGTACGCTACGATATTTACGCGAACCGCTGGGACACGACCAAGCGGCAATCGATGCTTGGTATGCCTCGTGGATTTCGTCGGGATTCGATGCGATTGAGCCTCTGCTGCGGTCTGGTCCTTATGCCTTCGGCGCACAGGTCACGATCGCGGACCTTTGCCTCGTGCCGCAGGTATTCAATGCTCGCCGGTTCAAAGTGCCACTCGATCGCTTCCCCAAGATTGTCGCCGTTGACGCGGCGTGCAACAAACTTGCGGCCTTCGATAAGGCGCGTCCGGAAAATCAGCCGGACGCGGAATAGCCCCTCTCCGCGCGCGTTCACCGCGCCAACATACTGGACACTCCGTGGAGCTCCTGCAAATTGGCCGCGTTGTCCTTTGGATGACCGGCGCGCTCCTATCCTTCTCGGTCATGGCGGTCTCGATCCGCATGTTGGCCGGAGCACTCAGTATTTTCGAGATTCTCACCGTGCGCAGCACGCTTGGGATTCTTATTCTGCTTGTTCTCGCTGTCGCTCAGCCGCGATTGCGCGAGGAGATGTTACCGCGACGCATCGGCTTCAATCTCGTGCGTAACAGCGTGCATTTTGTATCGCAATTTTCGTGGGCGCTGAGCATCACGCTGCTGCCGTTTGCCACGGTTTTCGCACTCGAATTCACCATGCCGGTCTGGGTCGCGATCCTCGCCGTGCTGTTTCTGGGCGAGCGCGTGACGGTGAGCCGTATCGCCGTCATCGTGCTTGGCTTCATCGGCGTGCTCGTCATCGTGCAACCCGGCCTTGAAACATTCCGGCCGGCATCGCTTCTGGTCATGCTGGCCTCCTTTGGCTTTGCCGTCTTCAACATCATGACGAAGCGGCTCACTGACACGGAAAGCACCTTTGGCATCGTATTCTGGATGAACGTGATGCAACTGCCGATGGGCCTTGCAGGCAGCGACCCGCTCTTCCCGCTTAGACTCGGCGCCTACCAGATACCGGCCGTGCTCGGCGTCGGCATCGCCGGGCTCTCCGCGCATTATTGCCTCGCCAACGCCTTCCGCTCGGGCGATGCGAGCCTCGTGCTGCCGCTCGACTTCCTGCGTCTACCTTTGATCGCATTCGTCGGCTGGTGGTTCTTCGGCGAGGGGCTCGACATCTTCGTCTTTATCGGCGCCGCCATCATGCTCACGGGTATCGTGTGGAATCTTCGGGCCGAGGCCAGGCGGTCATAGACCGGACCGCCACAATTGCCGCCAGCGATATTTCGAGGCTCGCGCCGGCCGGATTTACCATGTAAATTCGCTACCGGAATGATTTGGCGCCGATGCGCCAAGGACCTTGCCTTCAACATTCCGGTTCGCCGGAAAGATCGAGACTTCGGCACGCATGTCGATTTCAACACTGCTTCGCGATTTTAGTGCCGGGCTCATCGCGCTTGTGGTTTGTGCTGCGACGGCAACCGCGCAGACTTCGCAAAGCCAGCTCTGCCAGCGGCTCGAGGGACAGCTCACCGGTATCGATCGTGGCGGCGGTCTCGATCCGGCGCGTGCCGAGCAGGCACGCCGCTACGAGGATGCCGCCAAGCAACAGCAATTCGAGCTTGATCGCACGCTCGCGCACTCGCGCCGCATTGGGTGCGAGGGGTCGGGCTTCTTCCTGTTCGGCAGTCAGCCCGCACAGTGCGGCTCATTGAATACGCAGATCCAGCAGATGCGTTCCAACCTCAATCGCATTCAGACCGACCTGCAGCGCATTCAGGCCACAGGCTCCGGACCCGAACGCGAAGGCCAGCGGCGCGCAATCCTTACCGCGCTCGCGCAGAACGATTGCGGGCCGCAATACCGCGCCGCTGCCCAGGCCGCGCAACCTCGCGGATTGTTCGAATCCCTGTTCGGCAGCAATTCGATCTTCGGCAACCTGGCGCAATCAGGCTCGACCTTCCGCACCATCTGCGTGCGTACCTGCGACGGCTTTTATTTCCCGATATCATTCGCCACGACGCAGGCGCACTTTCGCGAGGACGAACAGATCTGTCATCGCATGTGCCCCGCCGCCGAGGTTATTCTTTACTCCCACCGCAATCCGGGCGAGGAAGTGGCGCAAGCTGTTTCGATTAGCGGGCGGCTGTATACCGAGTTGCCGAATGCATTCCAGTACCGCAAGGAATACAACGCCGCCTGCAGCTGCAAGAAGCCGGGCGAAACCTGGGCGCAGGCGCTCAAGCATCTCGACGATTACACATTAGAGCGTGGCGATATCGTTGTGACCGAGGAGCGCGCCAAGGCGATGGCACAGCCCCGCGACGCCAAGGGCCGTCCGGTCAAATCCGGAACCCAGCCCGGGCAAGTGACACCCACCGCTTCCCCCGACGACGCGGAAGGGCAAAGTACCGACGACAAGAAAAAAGAGGACGATACCAAACGCAAAGTGCGCACCGTCGGCCCGCAACTGCTCCCAACACGTTAGACATTCCAGCCTGAAAGCGCGCATGCTTTCGCGTCAGGCGCTCGTGTAACCCCGTGCCTTCAAGCGAGCAAAACTAGTAATCGAACACCTCGGTCTTCACCGGCTGGCCAGGCACGGGCGAAGCATCGGGCACTGGTAATGGCTTTCCGGAATCGCGGAAGCGGTTGACGAT
>JACQTM010000023.1 GCA_016210825.1 Hyphomicrobiales bacterium | reverse complement strand
GCATAAATGTCGTCGACCTCATAGGCGAGGTGGCCGAAATGGCGCGCCTCACCGTAATCCTCGCTGTCCCAGTTGTATGTAAGCTCAACCACCGGGGCGCCGCGCGCGCCGTCCTTGCGAAGCGCGCCAACATCGGCCGCGTCCCCCGGCGCGGCCAGGAAGACGAGGGTGTAGCGGCCCTTTTCATCCTCGCGCCGCCAGGCTTCCTTCAGCCCGAGCAGGTTGCAATAGAACGCAAGCGCGGCATCGAGGTTGCGCACGCGCAGCATGGTGTGCAGGTATCGCATTGTTCTTATCCTCTCCCGTGGCATCTCTCAGCCCGAGCACCCATCTGGACCTTACATGATCGCGCCCGACCTTGAGACCGGAACCAACCGCCTCCGCGAGTTGATCGAGGCATCCACGCGGATCGTGCCTTTCACCGGCGCCGGCATCTCGACGGAGTGCGGTATTCCAGATTTTCGGTCCCCCGGCGGACTTTGGACTAAAACCATGCCTATCCCGTTCGATCAGTTCTTGGCCAGCCAGGAGATGCGCGACGAAGCTTGGCGGCGGCGCTTTGCGATGCAAGCGCATTTCGCGGTTGCGCAGCCAGGACGGGGACATCTGGCGCTGGCAAGTCTCTATCGCGCAGGTAAAGCACCGGCGGTGGTCACGCAGAACATCGACAATCTCCACCAAGCATCCGGATTCGCTGCCGAACATGTCGTTGAGCTGCACGGCAACACGACCTACGCGATTTGTCTCGATTGCGCGGCGCGATATGAATTGCCTTGGGTCAAGTCGCGTTTCGATGAAACCTCCGGCCGCGCACCGGATTGTCCCCATTGCGGGGGCTACATCAAAACGGCGACGGTGTCGTTCGGTCAAGCGATGCCGGAGGAGGCGATGCAACGCGCCGACGATCTCACCGCGTCGTGCGACCTATTCATGGCCATCGGTTCGTCGCTTGTGGTCTGGCCCGCGGCCGGATTTCCCTTACGCGCCAAACAGAACGGCGCGACTCTCGTCATTATCAATCGTGATGCAACAGACTTCGACGACATCGCCGACCTCGTGATCCGCGCCGATATCGGGGCGGCGCTCGCCCCGTTCATCGCGAACTGATTCGAAAAAGTCACACTTGTGCACAGGCATGCAGTCAATGCGCTTGCAAGCGCATTTTCTCCTTTTCCATCGCTCAACGAGTGTTAATGTTTGTGGCAGGAGATTCGTTCAAGCGCCCACTAAGAGGCGACTAGAGAGCGGCGGCGCGCGGCGTCATGGCGTCGGACGGAGTTGGGCCGAAAGGCCCCGGGGCAGCTTACGGACTAGAACCTTCGGCGCGTGCCGAAGTGGCCGACGAGACGGCTGTCAACGTCATCGAAGTTTCCGGCATTATCAAATGGTTCGATGTGTCCAAGGGCTTTGGATTCATTGTGCCAGATAACGGTATGCCCGACGTCCTGTTGCATGTAACTTGTTTGCGGCGCGACGGATTCCAGACCGCTTATGAAGGTGCGCGCGTTATCTGCGAGGTATTGCAGCGCCCTAAGGGCTTGCAGGCATTCCGCGTTCTCTCCATGGACGAGTCGACCGCGATCCATCCCTCGCAGATGCCGCCGGCGCGAACGCACGTCACCGTCACACCGACCAGCGGGCTCGAACGCGCCTATGTCAAATGGTTTAACCGGTTGCGCGGTTTCGGATTTCTGACGCGAGGCGAGGGGACACCGGACATTTTCATCCATATGGAGACGTTACGTCGCTATGGGCTTACCGAGCTGCGTCCGGGCCAGACCGTCTTGGTCCGTTATGGGCCGGGGCCCAAGGGATTGATGGCCGCCGAGGTTCAGCCTGATGGCGGATCACACGGGCCGGCCTCGCACTGAGCATCCCCTTGCCAGCATCGGCATGACGCGGCTATTGGCTCGGGCCATGAACCGCGTATTGCTCGTTCCAATGATCGTCCTGGCGTTGCTCTGGCCATTCGCCGCCTCGTCGCCGGCCGCCGAACTCCAGCCTCTCGAGATCACAGGCAAGAATGGCGTCCACGTTTTTGCCGTGGAATTCGCGGCGACCGACGAGGATCGCACCCGCGGCTTGATGTTCCGCAAGGAATTGCCGGATGGCCGCGGCATGCTGTTCGACTTCAAGACCGATCAGGATGTCGCCATGTGGATGCGCAATACCCTGATACCCCTCGACATGATCTTTATTAGGAGCGACGGCCGTATCCTTCGGATCGCCGAAAACACCGAGCCGCTCTCCGAGCGGATCATCCCGTCGGGCGGTCCCGTGCGCGCCGTGCTTGAAGTCATCGGCGGAACAGCAAAGAAACTCGGCATTGCGCCCGGTGACCTAGTTGCACATGCCATGTTCCGCCGATGAAACTGTTTTTTCAAACGGGTTTAGGCTCGCTTGCCGCTCAAATGCGAAGCGTGTATCGAATGGCGGCGCCGTTCTGTATGGCGGGGCATAGCGCAGCCTGGTAGCGCATCTGCTTTGGGAGCAGAGGGTCGCAGGTTCAAATCCTGCTGCCCCGACCATCCGCCTTCGCTCTTCGGCTCGGCGGGCGATAGGCGATACAAGAGTGACGGACAACGAGTGACGACAATGGTGGCACGTATCTTCAAACCGGCCAAAACCGCGATGCAGTCGGGTGCGGCGAAGACCAAGGAGTGGATCCTCGAGTTCGAGCCGGACGCGCCGCGTCAGGTCGAACCACTGATGGGGTGGACAAGCTCGACCGATATGAAGAGCCAAGTGCGCCTGCGCTTTGCCAGCGCCGAGGAGGCGGTGGCGTATTGTCAGCGCCACGATATTGCGTATCAAGTGTTCGCCGCCAAAGAGCCGACGCGCCGCGCCATCGCCTACGCCGACAACTTTGCCTTTCAGCGCCGCGGGTCGTGGACGCACTAAAATCGGCTGCCGCGGTCAGGCCTGCTGAGGCACCGGCACCGCGTTCTTGATATTTCCGGCAACTTGCTGCTGACGCGTCGACGCACGCTGGCGCAGCAACGACATGAAGCGCTCCTGCGGCATCGGTTGGCCGAACAGGAAACCTTGGCCGTAGTCGCAGCCCATCGCCACAAGTGCGAGCGCGTCGGAGGCTCTCTTAACGCCAATACCGATTGCAATGCTGCCGAAATTATGCGCGAGATCGATCACTGTCTTGCAGATCGGGGCATTGACTTTGTCCGTCCCGCAATCGCTGACGAAGGTTTGCGCCAGTTTCATTTCCGCGAACGGAAGCATCTTGTGGCGCATCAACGAAGTATAGCCGCGCCCGAAGTCGTCAATTGCCAGCTTGATGTTGACACTTTCGAGTTTCCTGGCGATGTCGATCGCAAGCGTAATATCGGTGATGATCTGATCCTCGGGGATGTCGATGATCAGACCTGGCCATTTATCGGTATCGCGCCGATGCGCGCGAACGATAGCCGGAATATCGAGCTTGGTCACGGCGGTGACGGGAAGATTGAATGCGATGCGCAAGTTAACGCCGAGCTCGCTGAAGGAATGGCTTGCTTCGAGCGCGGCGATGAGACCTTTTTCCGATAGCGCCATCACGCTTGCTTCATCCGCGCCGGGCATGAATGCGCTCGGCGATAGTATACCGTGTTGCGGATGGCGGGCGCGCGCGAAAGCCTCGACACCTGCGAGTTGCTTCTTGCGCAGATCGATTTTCGGCTGATACCAGAACTCCATCCAATTGTTCCGCAGCGCCTCATCGAGGCCGATCCGTGCGGCGACCGGCGGCGGCGTTCCGATCTTCAAGTCGTGGATAATCCGCTGGACCGTTGCGATGTCGAACGGCTTCTTGAGCACAGGGATCATGCGCAATGCGTGCTTTTCGCCGATGCCCTTGACGTTCTCCAGCACCGCGGAGCCGCGCGTGCTCATCAGTGTGACGGCACATCCGCATTTGAGATTGCCGAGCGTGCCAAGCGACGTAATCGCGTCGGCGGTATCAAGCGGTACATCGAGGAAGAGCAGGTCCGGCATGCGCCGGTTGAGCGCCTCGCGGAACGCGGGCCCATCGGCAAATTCCTCGGTGTCGATTCCCGATCCTTGCATGATTAGGGAGACAAAATGGCGGATGCTCGATTCCTCATCGACTACGAAACAGACCGGCGTGCGGCCGTTGAGCGGTGGATGCTGCACGAGGGGTTTCGCGGCGGATGAATCCTCATCCGCCGCCGGTGTAATCGATGGGGCGTCCTCAGCCATGCAGATTTGTCGGCGCGCCGAGCGCTACTCCGTCCTCGCGGCTAAGCTCCACGAAATATATTAAATATGAGTTGCGCCACGGCCGGCGCTCGGGCGTAATCTCGTGAGGATACTCATATTTTATAGTTCCGAGCGCCGTGGTGGATCGTTCGGTGGTCAAAGTAGGGATGATCGATGGCGGCCAACACCCGGTTCATTAATCCCGACACCCTCTACAAGCCGCCCGGTTATAGCCATGTGGTGGAAATCACCGCGCCCGGGCGGATGGTCTTCATCGCCGGCCAACTGGGCCTCGACCGCAGCGGTAAACTGGTTGGCGCACCAGGCGATTTTCGCGCGCAATCGGTCCAGGCCTTTGAGAATCTCGCGGCGGCGCTATCGGCAGTTGGTGCGGATTTTAGTCACGTGCTGAAGGTCAACAATTACCTCACCGATATGAGCCACCTGCCAATATTCCGTGAGGTGCGTGACACGTTCCTCAACACCATGGCGCCACCCGCGAGCACCACGGTCGCGATTTCGAGATTGGCGCGGGATGGCGCGTTGTTCGAAATTGAAGCGGTGGCGCTGCTGCCGCGTTGAGGTGGTGCTGCATATCGGCCTCGATGGGGCGCTGCGTGTCGCCGTCCGCGATATCGTCGTCCGCCAGCACGCGCAACGCCGCGCCGTCCATGTCGTCGTATTGACCGCTCCGCAACGTCCACAGAAATGCGCCGAGGCCGACAAGGCCTAGGCCGAGCGCCATGGGCACGAGATAGACGAGTACGTTCATACAAGCCTCGGTTTACTTGCGGCCGATGGGATCGCGGCTGGATGTTCGAATATCGTTTGCCGTTTCGGCAGACGTAATCGCAGCGCGTTGAGTGTCACCGCCACGGAAGAGCCGGACATGGCCACGGCGGCGATCAGCGGGGTGACCAGGCCCGCGATCGCGATCGGCACCGCGATGGCGTTATAGACCGCGGCGAGCCAGAGATTTTGGTGCATCAACCTTTGCGCGTTTCGTGCGGCTGTCACAGCTTCGACGACGGGCTTGAGACTTTCGCCGAGAAATACCGCGTCGGCCTGCGCCTGCGACAGGTCGGCGGCGCTGATCGGCGACATGGATACATGCGCGGCGGCGAGCGACGGCACATCGTTGATACCGTCGCCGACCATCAGCACGCGGCGGCCTTGCGTCTTCAGTGTGTCGAGAAAAGCGACCTTGTCGGCGGGATTTAATTCGGCTCGCCAGTTGGCGACGCGCAGCGCTTTCGCCATTGGCTCGACGGCCTCGGCGCGATCGCCTGACAGGATTGCAATGGCAAGTCCCATGTCGCGCAATGCGTCGATGACTTCCATCGTGCCGGGACGCAGCGATTGGTTGATGACGAACGTGGCATGGCGGTCGCCGTGGCGGAAGAAAATCGTTGATGCACGGGGATGATCCGCCGCCAACGCGGGAGGCATTACGACACTACAAAAGGTGCCATTGCCGAGTCGCATTTCGGTTCCATCGATAGTGACGTGCACGCCTTGGCCGGGCTCTTCCGTCGCGCCATCATAAGGTTTGCGCTCCGTTGCATGGCGCGCGAGCGCTGAGGCAAGCGGATAGCGACTCGATAGCGCAAGCCGTGCCGCCGCCGCAAGCGCGTTGCGGTCAATGCTTCCCACGTTGACCACGCGCGGCTCGGGCAGGGTCAGCGTTCCGGTCTTGTCGAAAACCACCGTATCGATTTCAGCCAGGCGTTCGATGGCCTCGCCGGAATTGAGGAATATGCCGTTGCGGAACAATGTACCCGCGCTCACCACTTGAACGGCGGGGATTGCGAGTGCGAGCGCGCAAGGGCAGGTGATGATCAGCACCGACACCGCCGCAAGAATTGAATCGTGAGTGGACGCACCCGCGATCAGCCAGCCCGTAAAAGTGAGCGCCGCGGTCGTGTGGACGACGGGGGCGTAAAAACGTGCCGCGCGATCAGCCAGCGCCACGTACTTGGATTTTGCCTTAACCGCCTTGTCGAGCAGCCGCTCGATGTCGTCGAGCAGCGTATTCTCGCCCGCGGCGGTGACACGCAAGGTCACGGTGCCGCCGAGATTCATGCTGCCGGCGTAGACATGCGCACCGCTGACAACCTTGCGCGGGGTGGTTTCGCCGGTCACAAGGCTCTCGTCGATATCCGACGCGCCGCCAACGATTACGCCATCCGCCGGCACGCGCTCGGCCGGCCGCAGCAGGATGCGGTCACCGGCACGCAAAGCGGCGGCAGGAACTTCGACGATCTCGCCTTTGCCGTCGAAACGACAGGCGGTTTCGGCTTTCAAGGCTGCGAGATTACCGGCGACCGCGCGAGTGCGCGCGCGCATGAGATGATCTAGATAGCGCCCGCACAACAAAAAGAAAATCAACATTACCGCCGAATCGAAATAGGCATGGGCGGCGTGATTGGCGGTTTCGTAAAGCGATAGGCCGAGCGCGAGCGTGATGCCGAGCGATATTGGCACGTCCATGTTGACGGCGCGTGCACGCAGGGCGCGCCACGCGCTGCCGAAAAAGGGACGGCCAGCATAGGCCGCGGCTGGTAACGCAATCAGGGCCGAGAGCCAATGGAAAAGGTCGCGCGTCTCCGGCGTGATATCGGTGAAATCCCCGGACCACACCGATACCGATAGCAGCATGATGTTCATCGCTGCGAATCCCGCGACGCCGAGACAGCGCAACAACATGCGCCCGCGCTGTACTTCCTCCGCTTCCGCGTCACGCGCCAGGAAGGGATGGGCGCGATAACCCATGCGTGCGAGTGCCGCGATCGCGCCTTCGGGTTTGCAGCTTCCATCGGTCCAGGCGACGGTGAGGCGGCGGTTGGTGAAATTGACCCGTGCATCGGCGATGCCGGGTAGGCGCTTGAGGCCGGCCTCGATGCGGCCGATGCAACCGCCGCACGCGATACCCTCTACGGCGAATTCCATCGTGGCGGTGCCGTCGGGATTACGCCGCGCCAAGCCGGAAAAATCGCGCGCCATGGTCATGCGATCCTCAACGTAGGGTTATACGGCTGCGTGACAAGAAGACCCGTTCCTCGCCGCGGTAGATGCTGATGACGAGGTTCCATTGTCCCGGATTGGCCTCCGCCACGCCGCGAAACACGCCGGATTGGCTTTGGACGAGTGCAAGGCTGCGGTCGTTACGGAAATCGGTCGGATGCGCGAGCCGCGCGTCGAGTAGAATGCCGGTTGGTGCGAATCCGCGCGGATCGCGAACCAAGATTTCAACCGCGGCCTGTCCATCGGCAGTTCGTGCGACCTTGCCGTTCACTTCCCAGCGTAATTCGTCCTGCGCGCGCGCTGCCGCAAGCTCGCCCTTGAACAATAGGCCAGCGCGATAAGCGCTCTCGGTTTCAATTCCACCGAATGTCGATGTTGCCGCACGCAGCATCACCGCATTGACCGCGAACACAACGCCGAAGAAGCCCAGTAAAGCGAACAGCACCGTGCGCCCCGTTACTTCGTGCCTCGATTTTGTGTGGCGATGATCTGGCATGACGCAACGTTCAAGGGCCGCGGAAATGGTCGGCGGCATTGGCTCGCTCGCCACTTTCCAAGTCGCGCAGATGGAAAATCACCGGCACCGAGGGATTCCGTTTGGGATGATAATCGGTGACGAGAACGCGAAGCTCGCGCGTCTGATCGGGGCCGACATCGATGACAATGCGGCCGTCCCTCTGCGGGTCGATCCCGCCGACGCTGTCGATGCTGCCTGGCAGACCTTCGATACTGAGCTGAAAATTGCGCGATTCGTTGCGCTTGTTGATGATATGGACGGTATAGGCATTGCGAATGCCGTCGTCGGATAGCCGCACGAAAAGCGGATTACGGTCGTGGAGGACGTTTATTCCCATGCTGCTGCGGGTGGCCAGCGCGAATAACATGGCGCCGCCGACTACGACGATCACCGCGGCGTAGAGCAGCGTTCGCATGCGCACAAGGCGTACGAACGGTGCCTTGCCCTCGCCACGTCGCTTGATGTTGAGGTCGGTATCGTAGGCGATCAGCCCGGTCGGCCGCCCGATCTTTTTCATCACCGTGTCACAGGCGTCAATGCACAGCCCGCATTGGATGCAGTCGAGCTGCAATCCGTTGCGAATATCGACGCCGGTCGGGCAGACATACAGGCATTGATAGCAATCGATGCAGTCGCCGGCAGGCTCGCCCTTCGCACGCAATAACGTAGCCAGTTTGACGGACGTGCGCGGTTCGCCGCGATCGTAGCGATAGCTGACATTGAGTGCGTATTCATCGATGAGGGCAGCCTGGATGCGCGGCCACGGACACATATAGGTGCAAACCTGTTCGCGCATGTGGCCAGCAAGCGCGTATGTCGTGAATGTAAGAATTCCGATCCAGACATAGGCGACGAACGGCGCATTCCCGCTCGCCAGATCCTTCACCAATGTCGGTGCGTCGGCGAAGTAGAGGACCCAGGCGCCGCCAGTCCACCAGGCGATTATCAGCCAGGTGAAATGCTTCATCGTCTTCATGGCGATGCGCTCCAACGTCCAAGGTCCGTTGTCGCGCATGATGCGCTCGCGTCGGTCGCCTTCGAAAAAACGCTCGACAGCAAGGAAGAGATCGGTCCACACCGTTTGCGGGCAGAGATAGCCGCACCAGACGCGGCCGGCGACGGCATTCATCAGGAACAGCGTGACCGCCGCGATGATGAGCAGCCCGGTG
>JACQTM010000198.1 GCA_016210825.1 Hyphomicrobiales bacterium | reverse complement strand
GATGAATGCCAGGCCGAGGGTGACCAGCACCTGCGGCAGCGGCTCGCCGGCAAGCCGGCGCAGCAGGAAGCGCTCCATCAGTCCGCCGAGAAAAGCGAGAATCGCGGCGCTGCCCAGCGCCGCGATCCAAAAATTCCATCCCCGCGCGAGTATGGATACACCGAGATAGGCTCCCAGCATGAAGAAGGAGCCGTGCGCCAAGTTGGGGATGCGCATCAATCCGAAGATCAGCGAAAATCCCGCGGATAGCAGGAACAGCAAGCCACCAAGGGCAATGCTGTTCACTGCTAGAATTAGCCAAAGGCTCATGTCCGCGGCCTATGCGCGCCAATCAAAGTAAACCGGACGGCGTCTACTGCTCCAAATTCTTCGCCGGCGGGTAGTCGCGCGCGTAGACGGGGTTCGCCAGGAAGGCCTTCTCGTCGTAGGTCCAGAACTGGCTTACTTTCGGATAGGTCTTGATAACGGTGTTAACGAGCTTGCCGTTCTTCTTCTCGCATTTGCGGATGAACACCGTCCCGATCACGTTGCCAAAGCGATCGAAGGTGAAGGCGCCGCGCGGTGTGTCGGTTAACGAAACGCCATGCAGCGCTTCCGCCAAGGCTTTGCGATCGTCGGCCTTGCCGCCGAGCTTTTGCATTGCAGCTTCGACGCACTGACCCGCAACATACATTCCCGCCGAATATCCACCCGGCAGGACGTTGTATTCCTTCTGCATGTCCGCAACGAATCGCTTGTTGCTCGGTGAATCGAATTCCGCCGAGTAATATGCCGCGGAAATCACGCCGACCGCCTCATCGCCCTGCACGCGCAGAAGCGCATCGTCCATTGCCGTCCAGCCGGCGAGCAGCGGGATTTTTGCTTTCACGCCAAGATCCGCATAAGCGCGCTGGAATTTCAGTGGGTTCGAACCGGCAAAGCCGTTGAATACGCAATCGGCGTTGGCAATTTGCGCGATATAAGGCGTGTAGTCAGGCGTAACCAGCGGCGGCCATAGTTTCTTGATCACCTTTCCACCGTTGTCCTCGAACACACGCTGGAAACCGGCCATCTGTTCGTAACCGAAGGCGAAGTCCTCGGAGATTGTAATCGCGCGCTTGAACTTGAGATCCTTTACGGCATAGTCGCCCATGACGTGACAACATTGCGCCGAAGTCGCCGACGGACGGATGACGAAGGGATTAGCCTTGCGCTGCGTAACGTCTTCCGCAGCAGCGAGACTGATCAGCGGCGTTTGCTGGTCGCGCACGTAATCGGTAATAGCAAGCAATTCGAATGCGGCGAGCGGTCCAAGGATGACGTTCACCTTGTCGCGCTCGATCACCTCTTGCGCTTTGGTTTTGGTGCCGGCTGGATTTCCGCCCGTGTCCGCCGAAATCAATTCGATCTTACGGCCGCCGAACGTATAATTCTTTTGCTTTAGAAAGGTGACGATACCCTGCTCCATCTGGATTCCGCCTTGCGCGAGCGGACCGGTCTTGACCGTGAGCAGGCCGATCTTGAATGGCGCGGCCTGCGCAATGGCCGGGGCATACGGGAATGTCGCCGCCGCGGCACCCGCGGCAGTCCCAGCCAAGAAGGTGCGGCGATTTAGCTTTCGAGACATGTGATTTCCTCCCTGTCGGCCTTTTGTTCAGCCGTTTCACGATATGAACCACCGTGCCAGCGCATCTATTGACCACGCTGACTGGAAAGCTCCGCTTTGGCGGCGACTATTGCCACCCCACAGTTAGCCATCATCGGCCATTGTATTCCATAATGTAAAGCCCGGCATTGTAGTCCGTGCAGTAGAGGATGCCGCTACGGTCAACGAAAACGTCCGTGGACTGAACGACGCAAGGGCGGTTGGGACGGTGATCGACCAGGCGCCGCGGAGCCGGCGGCACGAGTGCGCCAACTTCCAGCGGCCGATACGGATTACGAATATCGAAAATACGCACGCCCGCGTTCTGGTACGTTGCGAAGATCAGCTCGGAACTAACGAAGCTCCCTGGCCTGTTCTCGTGAATGTTGTGCGGTCCGAAATGTCCGCCTTTTGCGACATAGTCGGCTTCCATTGGTACGGGAAATGTCGAGATGCTGATTGGGTTTGCCGGTTTGCGAATGTCGAACACCCAGATGTGCTTTAATCCATCTTCCTGATGGTCAAGCACCGCCTCGTCGAGAACGACTAGGAGATTGCGATCGGGCAGGGGCAGGCAATTATGCGTACCGCCGCCGAATGGCGGGCTCCAGTTTCGATGGGTGATGAGTATCGGGCGGCCGCGATCCTTTACGTCCATCATCACGAGACCGGCATCGCGCCAGGCGCCATAAGCGGTATCGCCATTGACGATCGCATGATGAAGGCCATAGCGGCGTGACTGCGGCCAATCCGGTTTTTCGCCAGAGGCTTGATTCATTCCGGGCAGCCAATAGCGGCCGGCTTCGCGCGGTCGCGCCGGATCGGACATATCGACAGTCATGAAAATGTAGTCGGTAAATCCGTCGAGCAGGGCTGAGACGTAGGCCCAGCGTCCACCCGTGAACCAGATGCGATGGATGCCCCCGCCGTCGACTGCCATGAAACCGATGCGTCGCGGTGCTTCCGGCTTCGAGATGTCGTAAACCGCAAGGCCCGCGGTCCAATCGCGTCCAGCACCCGGTTTGGCCTCGGCTGTGCCGACAACCTTTCCGACTTGTCCGCGATAATAGGCATGCTCGTCGGCGAACTCGGCGGCCGCGAACATGTCCTTGGCGTTGACGACCAGCAGCAAGTTGTCATGCACCTGGAGATGAATGTTCCAAGTGCCCGGTGGGGCAGCGACGTAATTTGCCGCGCGCGGGTTACGCGGATCGCGTACGTCCACGATGCTGAAGCCTTTCGAGAACATGTGGCCGATATAGGCAAAGCCATTCTGCACCATGATCTGCACGCCGTCGGGACGCCCGCCCTGATCGGAATAGCCGAGCAGGCGCATGTTGCGTGCGTAATCCGGCTTCGGGAGGTCGCCGCTCATTCAGGTCACCAGAAAATTGGGTACTGCGATCCAATCCATCATCGCGCGGTAGTCCTGCAGCAGCTTCCACATGCTGCGATCCGCGTCGGTCTTCAAATCGACGCCGAGATGGGTGCCGAGTTTGCGGCCATGCAGCACAATACGCTCACCGATCGGCTGGCGCTCGGCGTTATATGCGTCGAGGGCCGTGTCGATATCGTCGTAAGCGGCAAGTGCCCGCGCCAGCGCATGCGCGTCGCCGCCGGCCTTCGAGACGCCAAAGCCCATATGTGGCCGTGCATTCGAGGCGGCGTCGCCGATCATGGCCACACGGCCAAAGACAATGCGCGGCGCCGTGAAGTCATAGATTGGCGTGAAAAACGGCCGCTCGATTTTGTTCAACGCATCGAGAAAGGCCGGCGGCAATTCCTGTTCGGCATCGGCGCGCATCACGGCGATCAGATCCTTGCGGATCAACGGCGGCGGCACCGACCGCTCGTGCTGATGGCCGTTTTCATCGACGCACATCTCCTTGAGCGTTCGCGCATCTGCGACGCGATACCAAATGAAATTGTAGCGCCGGTGGCCGGGCCGTAGATCGTTATCCAACCCCGCGATCGGATAACCGATCACCTGCTGGCGTTCGGGCAGATAGAAAGTGAAATGGGGAAAGATGCTTGCGAGCGTCTGCGGCGCAAGATCGGTTTCGTTGGGCGCGCCGCGCCAGATGTAATAACCCGAGTAGATCGGTTGCACGTCGGGCGCAATGAACGCACGAACGCCGGAACGAATACCGTCGCCGCCGACGAGTATATCGGCGTGCTCGACCTGTCCCTCGGCAAATTTCACGCGTACGCCGCTGTCCTCCAGATCGACACGCTCGAAGGTGTGGCCGAGATGGTAGTTTTCGTTTGGGATTGTTGCGCGCAGCAGGCGCTGCAGTCGATCCCAAGATGTAAGAACCTGCCACAACGGTTTTTCTCCGATAACGCGACCTTTTCGGTCGATAGCGATCCGTTTTTTGACCTCGACGCCAAGATCTTTCGTGCCCGCGCCGCTGCGTTCGAGCGCATCGAACAATTCCGGATGCGCGGTGATGCCAGCGCCGCGGCCGACCAATTCGACGGTCGAACGCTCATACACATCGGCGTCCCAGCCGATCTGGCGCAGAAACGCTGCGGTGAATAGGCCCGACATCGATCCACCGATGATGACCGCGCGCCGACGGTTACGACCGCCTCGAAGCGCGCTCATTTACGGCGTCCGGATTTCGATGTTTTGGGTGGGATGATCGGCAACAGCAGATACGGCCGCCGGCCGCCGCCAAAATGCAGCGTGGTTGTCCCCCCAAAAATCGCCGATGGCCGATCCAGCGGATCGTCGTGCAGAAACGGTCCGCAGCCTTTTAACTCGTTCTTGAAGTTCGACAGCTTGCCGCCGCTCGCGCCGCCATATTCGTAATCCTTGCCACGGATGGTGAGTGCCACGCGAAAACCTGCGGGAACAACGACCGAGGTTGGCCAGATTTCGATGTCGAGCTCGACGACCTGCTTTGGCTTAAGCGGCTGTTTTTGATCGTGGGTGTGATAGGGGCGATAAGGCGTCGATAGTTTCTTATCGAGCTTGCGATGGGATGCACGCAGCCAGCCTTGCGCGATCGGTGTATGCGGATCAATGGCGCCCTGGAACACAACTTCCTTCAAGTCCGGCGAGAAGGCGCGCACGATTAGGAAAAAATCGGCGTCGCTTGTCGATGAGGAAGCGAACAGCTTGGCAGCAATTGGCCCGGTAATTTCGGTTTCGCTTTCAAGGGGCGGCGTCATGAACGTCATTCCGTCGCCAAGCGCGGCAAAGTTCAGCGCGGCCTTTTTTGACAATGCCTTATGCGACAGCATCCCGCCTGCGGGATCGAGATAGAGCTTTGTCCACTTGGTACGCTTAAGCGGCCATTCATCCTCCGCGCGCTCGACGAATTTACCGATGTGACGAACCTGCAGGCGTACGCGCGGCTGCGTGTCCCAGCCATTCTGTTTGCCGTGCAGGAAGAAATCGAAGAAGCGTTTTTGGATCTCGCGTCCGTAATCGGTATAGAAATGCGTCCAGTGCTCGATGCCGTGGGCTTCCAGCCATTTTTGTTTAGATGCCGCACGCACGAAGCCCTCGAAATTGCCGCGCGGGTGCAAACCTTGCCCGCCCCAATTCGCCGCCGAAAGCAGCGGCGCCTTAACCTTCGCCCACACCGGCGAGCGCGCCTTGTGATAGGCGTCGT
>JACQTM010000022.1 GCA_016210825.1 Hyphomicrobiales bacterium | reverse complement strand
TAGTGACGATCGGCGCGCGCGGCATCGTCGCTTCCGGATCGTCGACATCGTTGAATAGGCCTTCTTCAACGTCGGATTCGGCAACGCGCTTGACGGTGTGGCCGAGTTCTTCGGCGATCAACTGCGCGGTATCCGCATCGATAACGTCGTTGATGGTGGCCATGTGACCTTGCTTCATCAGCAGGCGGATTACATCCACAGCGCGCTCGGCCATGCGATTGGCGAGATCCTGAATGGTGATTGTTTCCGGGATTGTGACCTCACGGATGAGCTTTTCCTTTGGCTCATCGGAGGTATGGCCTTTCAACCTTTGTGTCCGGCGGCGAAAAGAGGCGACCGAGCGCTCGCGCACTTCATCGGCACGCAGCGCGGTGACAACGGTGAGGCGGCCGCGCTGCTTTTGCGGGGCGCCGCGTACGGGCTTGGGAGCGGGCGCCAGGCGAGCGGGTCCCGCTCCGCGGCGTACCATGCGCGGGCCGTCGTCTTCATCCGCTTCGAGCGCCGGGCGCGCGCCCGTTTTCGCCAGCGCGATATCCTCGCCGAAACGTTTCTTAGCTTCTTGCTCAGCCTTGCGTTTGGCCTCTTCCTCGCGTCGGTGGCGGTCGTCTTCCTTCTTCTTGCGTGTCTCCGCCGCTTCGCGATCTGCTTTGTCCACCACCTCGCGGCTGGCGCGCCGCCGCGCCTCCTCCTCGGCCGTGCGGCGTTCTTCAGCTTCGCGAACGCGGGCGTCGGCGAGTGCGTGGGCGCGGGCGCTGCGCTCCTCTTCCGTCAACGTGCGCAGGACAACGCCGGATGGCTTGGGGGAAGCCGCGGCCGGCACCGATGCCGCCGCGGGTGCAGGGGCTGCAGCCGCTGGCGCCGCTGCCGCTTTGACGGCAGCGCGTTTCTTGGGTGCGGTTTCGGCGGGCGTGGCATCTGCCTTACCCTCGCCGCCGATCACCCGGCGCTTAACCTTCTCGACGACGACTTGCTTGGTGCGGCCATGACTAAAACTCTGACGCACGGTGCCCTGCTCGACGCCACGCTTGAGCGTCAAGGTCTTGGTTGAGCCCACGCCGAGCTTCTTCCCACTAGGATTCTTGGTCTCAGTCATTCCGTTCCCAGTCCTTGGCCGTCCCGGAGCTGCGGGTCTTTCTGTTCCGGCCGATCCGGCGTGCCGGCACGAAAGTGTTCAAGACGCTTGAAGCGAGCAAGAAAAACGTCGCTCGCGGGACCGCCAAACAGGGCTGCATGTACCACATTTGGCCGTCCCAATGCCAAATCCAATTGTACCGATGTGAATGTTTCGATGATGGCAATTGCCGCGGCCGCATCGCCAAGCTGCCGTCGCCATGCCGCGTTAAGTTTGCGAATTCCGTCGCCTGCGCCATCGCTTGCATGCAGGAGTGCGACAACGCGCTCACGTGCAATGGCGGCTTCCACCTTGGAAAAACCGGCCACAACATCTCCCGCCTTGCCGGCGATTGCGAGCGCATTAAGCGCCGCGCGCTCGAGCAGCCTCTCGGTGATTTCCACCATGTCTGACGCCACTTGCACTTCGCGCTTAAACCCGCGGGCAAACACGTTGCGCTTAATGGCATCGGCGATGGCTGCCCTTGTCGCGGTAATCCAAATGCCGCGGCCAGGCAAATTGCGCTTAATATCAGCCACGACGGTGCCGTTGGGAGCGATCACGAAACGGATCATCTCACCAACAGGTTTTATCGTTCGCGTTGCAGCGCATAACCGTTCGCTACCGGTGCCGCCGGTCTTTGGCCCGCGATCGAGTTCGTTATCGTCGTGTCGCGCCAACATCTGTTCTTACGCCTGTGCCTCAGCCTCTGTTTCCGCTTCAGGGGCGGCTTCTTCGGCTGGCGCCGCAAGATCGGCTTCGCTGATCCAGCCGGCTTTGACCCGCGCGCGCATGATCATCGTTTCCGCTTCCTCGCGCGACAATTCGAAGCCGTCGAGGATGCCGGGATGCCGCGTGGTCTCGCCGTCTTTGCGTTCGCTCCAGCCGACAAGATCGTCGGTCGTCGCGCCGGCCAGATCCTCGACCGTTTTGATTTCGTTCTCGCCGAACTTGACCAGCATGGGCGTAGTTACGCCCGGTACATCCTTGAGCGCATCCACGACGCCAAGCTCTTTGCGCTTGGCATCGTATTCCGCCTCGATTTGAGCCAGATACTCGCGCGCACGCTCCTGTAGCTCGCTCGCGGTTTCCTCGTCGAACCCTTCGATGCCGGCGATCTCCTTGGAGTCGATCAGGGCCAGTTCCTCGACCGAATTGAAGCCTTCCGAAGCGAGCAATTGCGCGACGACCTCGTCCACATTGAGCGCCTCGACGAAGATACGTGTGCGATTTTGGAATTCCGCTTGACGGCGTTCGGATTCTTCCTGCTCGGTCAAGATGTCGATATCCCAGCCAGTCAGTTGCGACGCCAGCCGTACGTTTTGTCCGCGCCGGCCGATGGCGAGCGAAAGCTGGGCGTCGGGAACCACAACCTCAATGCGCTCGCGGTCCTCGTCGAGAACGACTTTGGCGACCTCGGCCGGAGCGAGGGCATTGACCACAAATGTGGCGATGTCGGCCGACCATGGAATGATATCGATCTTTTCGCCCTGCAATTCGTTGACGACCGCCTGCACGCGCGAACCGCGCATGCCGACGCAGGCGCCGACCGGATCAACCGAAGAATCCCGCGAAATTACCGCAATCTTTGCCCGCGAGCCCGGATCGCGCGCCACCGCTTTGATCTCGACGATGCCATCGTAGATTTCCGGCACTTCCTGTGCGAATAGTTTTGCCATGAATTGCGGGTGCGTTCGCGACAGAAAGATTTGCGGACCGCGCGGCTCGCGGCGCACGTCGTAGATATAGGCGCGAACACGGTCGCCGGTTCGCAGTGTTTCGCGCGGCAACATTTCATCACGGCGCACGATTGCCTCGCCACGGCCGAGATCGACAACGACGTTGCCGTATTCAACACGCTTGACGATGCCATTGACGATGTCGCCGATACGATCCTTGTATTCCTGATATTGCCGATCGCGCTCGGCTTCACGCACCTTCTGTACGATTACCTGCTTCGCCGACTGTGCGGCGATTCGACCGTATTCGAGCGGCGGCAGGGCTTCGGCGATATAGTCGCCGACTTGCGCCGCGGGGTTGCGCTTCTTCGCATCTTCCAACGCGATTTGCGTGGAGTCGTTTTCGACCTGGTCAACGACTAGAAGAAGACGCGATAGGCGCATCTCGCCGGTCTTTGGATTGATCTCGGCGCGCACTTCCGTCTCGCTGCCGTATCGGGAGCGAGCCGCCTTCTGGATCGCGTCCTCCATCGCGGCAATGACGATACCGCGGTCGATTGCCTTTTCTCGGGCGACCGCGTCGGCGATCTGCAACAGTTCGAGTCGGTTGGCGCTGACGGCCATCGCTCATTCTCCCTTATGCTGGGCCGCTCGCCGGACTTGGCCGGATGCGCGCCTGAAATGTCGAGAGCGGGAGTGATCCGCTCGATTGTCATGACCTTCGCGCGGGCTCGGGTCATTGCGCACAGCGCGCTCGGCCGCCTTGCCGCGCTTAAGGGCCTCGGAAATGAGCGCGTCGGTCAAAACGAGTTTTGCCTCCGCCATGTCCTCGATGGGCAGCAGCGCGTCGGCGGCTTCTCCCGGCGCAATATCGTCACGGCGAATATGCGCAGCATCGCCCTCGATGCCAGTGAGCGTTCCGCGAAAACGGCGCCGGCCATTGAGTGCAACCGCCATTTCCACCTTCACCACATGGCCGGCATAGCGCTCGAAATCCGAACGTCGCACCAGTGGGCGGTCCATGCCCGGGGAGGAAATCTCCAGCCGGTAGCCGCGATCGACAGGATCGGCGACGTCGAGAACCGGCGACAGCGCCCGCGAGACGGTTTCGCAATCGTCGACCGACATGGTGCCGTTCGGTCGCTCCGCCATGATCTGGACAGTGCAGCCGTCGAGCCCCGACACCCGGACTCGAACAAGGCGGTAGCCGAGATCCTCGACCACAAGCTCGGCTATCGCGGCCACGCGGGCCGCCAGTCCCGATTCCACGATCAGGCGCCGTTCGGCGGCCTGCTGCTCATGCGTCACGATCGTTCGCCCGTTCAAGTTGTCCCGGCCGGGGTTGATCACGCAGCCAAGCCCTGTCGGGTAATAAAAAAGAGCGGGTCCCGGGCGGGGCCCACTCTCAATAGCCGTTCGGATCAAATCCGAACGTTATGAGATATCCATAGCGGACATGAGCAATAT